>JAYTTH010000095.1:0-8991 GCA_043745515.1 Pseudobdellovibrionaceae bacterium
CTTTAATTCGATCGTTGAGACGCGAAACGCGGGCACTGCCTTCTGAAAAAGTCGAATTTTGTTTTGGAGGCGTCGGTGGCTTAGAGTGGTCAGTGGCCATACGTTAAACACTTCGGCATAAATGCCTCAAATTTGTATTGAATATTAAGCGAAAATGTACAAATCTGGGCCCACATCGAGTCTATACTATGCCCCAAGCTCCGAATAATTTAAATCTTTTCGAATCTCTAATGCAAATCGTTAAATCACTGCGTGGTCCGGGTGGTTGTCCTTGGGATCAAGAACAAACCCACAAAACCTTGGCTCCCTATGCAATCGAGGAAGTTTACGAGTTTGTAGAAGCCTTGGAATCTGGTAACGACCAGCTTATGAAAGACGAGCTTGGCGATGTATTGTTTCAAGTGGCCCTTCATTCCGCCCTCGCAGAAGAACGAAATGCCTTTCAAATCCAAGATGTAATCACTAATGTAAACGAGAAGTTAGTTCGTCGGCATCCTCATGTATTTTCAGGTCAGCAAGTAAGTGGTATCGACGAGGTTTGGAAAAATTGGGAAGAAATTAAACGCCAAGAAAAGAAAAACTCGCCTAAAAAATCAGCCGGCCCTTTTGATTTTCCAGATTCTCTGCCCGCCCTTCAGCGAGCCCATAAAATTGGAGTGAAATCGCAGAAACTGCAATTTGATTGGTCTAGCTCTGATGAAGTTTTAAAAAAAGTCTGGGAAGAAATTGGCGAACTCCAAGAGGCAAAAAGAAATTTGAATACCAACACAAACCCTAAAGTGGATCTTTCTGCTGTTGAAGATGAATTTGGTGACGTTTTGTTTTCCTTGTGCCAATGGGCACGACATCAGTCGATAGAACCTGAACAAGCTCTACGTCGGGCTAATAAAAAGTTTGAAAGTCGTTTTGCGATTATGATGGATCTCGTCGCCAAGGACGAAAAAAATTGGGACGAACTGAAGGACTCCGAAAAAGAATCCTATTGGACTAAAGCCAAGGAACAATTGCGCTCGTAAACAGAAATTATATAAATATTAATACCAAAATTTAGATTGCAAGCCGATAATCTAAAAAACGAGATTCAGGAGCTCTATGCGGACCTCTACACCAAATTCATTTGAAATTCATGAGTTGAAAAATTTAACTTCAGACCTGTTGCTCGTGAACGATTCAAATAAAATCGAAATTCTGGAATGTGCCGAGCAATCTGTCACGTTTCAAACTCAAAAGTTAAATTGCTCGGTAGCTCAGTTGATATCGCTCGCCGGAATCCTTTGTGTAAACAATCAAAGCATGAAATTTTCTGTAGTCGGAAAAATATCAGGCCTCGAAAGGATTGGTGATTCACATAAAGTAACCATAAAACTCAATCAATACGACAAAGCCCTCTGGACTCAATTTGTCGCAGCCCTTGCTGCCAAACAGGATAATGTAGATAAACTTCTGACTAAAATTAAAGGGCACGAGTAATGAGCGTGGACCAAGACGTGAGTGATTTTTTAAATAACCAAATGGCCCTGATCGTGGAACCGTCTAGTGCGTTTTTTTCTGTTATTCAGTCTTGCCTCATTGGCTATAAAATGTCCGGTGACAAGATTCTTTTTGCAAATAACTATAAAGATGCTGTAAGAATGATGGCAGAATTTAAACCAAAAATATTAATTACAGAATATATGATAGGAAAAAATTTTGGTTTGTCCTTGATAGACAAGCACGACGAACTTTTTGATTCTCTATCGCGAATTTCTATTATGGTAACTAAAGAGTCTTCAGACAATGCCGTTGCCGAAGCGGCAGAAGAACAATTGGATGCCTATATCGTAAAACCATTTTCAGCGGCCGTTATGCAGAAACGGCTTTTAGAAGTGATAAAACGAAAAATGCACCCGAGTCCCTATATTCAAAAAATCCAGGAAGGCAAAGTGCTCGACAAAGCAAACAATCTTGACGGTGCAATGGCATTTTTTGCAGAAGCAAAAGCCTTAAATCCAAAGCCAACTTTGGCCTGCTACTATTTGGGAAGTGGTTTTTTGACAAAACGAGACTTCCCGTTAGCTCGAAAAGAGTTCCATGAAGGACTTACTTATAACGAGCTTCATTATAAATGCTTAACCGGGAAATTTGACTGCTTAATGCAAGAAAACCAGCACCAAGAGGCCTACAAATTAGCCAAAATTATTGGCGATAATTTTCCAGTGACGTCGGTTCGGCTTGGTAATTTTTTTGTTGCCGCTGTGTACTCAGAAAAATTTGAAGACTTGCCCAGGCTCTATGAACTTTTTACCAATCTAGATTTTCGCCCCCCTGAATTAGTTAACTTAGTTTCATTGGCCCTTTTGACTGCGGGGCGATTTTACATTAGAAAAAAAAATGATATCGCTAGTGCGATCAAATATTTTGAAATGACCGCAAATGTGAGCGGACGTAATATTGATATTATTGAAAAAATTATTGATGAACTACTAAAGGTTAAAAACTTTTCAATCGCCGAAGGTTTTCTGAAAATGGTTAGATCAGAAGATTTAGGTACGCCCAAACAATTCCAACTGCAGTTTAAAGTTGGTCGCTTTTTTTTGTCTACCGATGCTATTGTAGAAATGGGTAGAAAAATTATGGTTGAAGGTAAATTTAATGCTGAAATGGCCAAAATTATTATTCAATTTATTGTGGATAACGGAAAACTGCCGTTAGCTGAATCGCTGATTGTCAAAGGCGTTGCTCTTTTTCCAGAAATACGAAAAGACCTCTATACCATTTTGGACGCGGGTGAAGCGCGAGCCAAGGGGTGATTAAAAGTTATTTAGTTACTCGAGTTAAATTCAAACCAAACCTATTCCAATCCGACATCCATTATTTTAACTATTTTTAGTTTCGACACTATACTCATTTCGTAAAACGCGAAGTTTCGTCAATTCAGCGAGTGTACTAGATTTCAAAAATGGATTGTATTTGAGCTCGACAGACAAAGAAACCGGCAGCGATGGAATTTTGGCCACTCCCGCTTTTTCTAATTCCGAAAAAGCCGTGATATCAACCAATCCATTTTTAACACAAAAGGCTAGGTTTTGCTGAGTGTATTCATGGGTACAAAAAACGTGTGTGTCTGGGGGCAAAGCCTTTAGTGTCTGCATACTTTGGAAAAGTTCATCGAATGTCCCCGAGAAAATTCGACCGCAGCCGAAGCGAAATAAAATATCACCGCAAAAAAGAATTTTTTGAGTCATTTCAAAAAAACAAATATGGTCTGGCAAATGGCCAGGAGTTTTGAAAACTCGAAATGAGCGATCATTAAAGTTGAAAAAGGAATCTTCGTCAGGACAATTTGAAAAATCGATTTTTTGAATCTCTGGAAAAATATCCAGCACTCGATCGACTCCACCGACATGATCGAGATGCGAATGAGTAATTAATATATGAGTTGGTTGAAGCTGCAATTTTTTTACTATTTCACATACTGGTTCGGGCAATCCCGGGTCTATTATAAGACATTTTTGCGTTCTGTCGGATAAAACGTATACATAATTATTTTCAAAAATCGGAACCGCTATGACTTTTGTATTGAGAATATCTGGGTATTCGGTAATATAATATGGCTTCATTTCTATTTTTAGAATAGCCTATATTCTGTTCCTATTGAAACCATTATTTACTTTCTTGAAAGAGGCCCTATGTCGGATAGACGATTTCTAAGATATCAGCCGGACCCACAATCCATTGCTCTAATAGATACCAAAGCCACCGGCCGTGAATTTAAGCCGACAATCACTGCGATTATCTTGAACGAATCCTATTCTGGTTGTGCTATCGTTTTTGCTGACAACGAAATATTAAAAAAGGGCAGCAAACTTAAAATAAAAATTGGACCTTTGGAGATTATGAAAGCCGAAGTGGCCTGGTGCAAAGTTCTAGAAGAAAATATCCAAAAAATCGGCATCCGTTTGGTAGAGTAACCCTCTACCGAATCTTAATTTCCACTTTATTAAGAATTCCATTGGCAGCATCGCGAATCTGAATTTCCATTTTTTTACGAGACCAATCTACGGATAACAGCCCAAAATTCTCGGCTTTTAACGTATCAGCGGTCAGACTTTTCGTCGACTCATTAGAATCAATCGCTGTTAACCCTCCCGAAGTAAAATCGTACAGCGTTCCCCATCCCTTGATTTCTTTTTTTGCCACCGACCAGTTTCGTCCGCCACTAACAACAAATAGATTGTGCGCCTGAGTCCGTCGAATCAATTCAAAAAATCGATCTTTTTCGCCCGGAAAACCTACCCAGCCGTCTGTTGTGAGGTCGTCAGAGATAAGCGGAATGCTTGAAACAATAATGCGAATATCTGCAGGCTTACGCAACTGCCTTTCAAACCATTCCCATTGGTCGTCACCCAAAACGGTTGCTTTCTTATTATCGTTGGAAACTATTTTAGCAGAGCTCGTCACTGCGGGATTATCCACTTTTTTAAGAGCTGATCTAAATGAACGCGTATCTAGTAAAATAACTTGAAATGTCGATGACTTTTTACGAACCCCGCCTAATATTTTCGCGTGGTAAATTCCCTTTTGATTAATTTTTAACGAATCTTTTACGTAGGACCATTGATATAAAAACTCACGGCGAGCATCATCCTTGTCCGCATTTTCAACTACTCCGTTTTTTATACCAAAGTCATTTTCATCCCAAGTAGCCATCATCGGTACACGTTCCCGAAAACGTCTAAACTCAGTAATCAAATCCAACTTTTTATATTGGGAACTGATCGGTTTGTTTTCAGATTGAGAGGTATTTATCGTGTTTCCAGCTAAAATGAACAAATCCGGATTGCTCTTGAAAATAACATCCCAAATCGGCTGCGGTTTATTCTGATTTAAATTAGATCCAAACGCAACAATTTCGGGGGCATTCGCAAAATCAAAACCACGCGGAACAAGGGTTTCATCTTTAGGCCTTTGCTTTTTTCCGTCCGCTAGTTTGGCCCCGTCATCTTTTGTCGGCTCGGCTTTTCTAACAGACGTTTGACACTGAACCGACGTTAGCACAATTCCTAAAACTAAAATAACAAAACGAATTCCAATCGTCACTCTTTACCTCTGTCAATTTAAGCCCAATTAGATAGGCATTTATAAAAACTATCTACGCTCGGAAATAGATGTGACTTTTCTTTGCGGCGCTCCGATGTATTCGCTCAATGGGCGAATAATTCGATTGTTTGCCGCTTGCTCCATAATGTGCGCAGACCATCCCGTAGTGCGAGCCATAACAAAAATGGGAGTGAAAAAATCGATCTCAAAACCCATCATGAAATAAGCAGGTCCAGCTGGAAAATCCAAATTCGGATATATTTTCTTTTTATCAATCATCACTTTTTCAAGTGTCTCGTACATTTTCATCCATTTTGGTTCGCCGGTCACATCAGCCATTACTTGTGCGTATTTTTTCATTGTAGGAACCCGCGAGTCGCCTTTTTTATAAACACGATGCCCAAAGCCCATTACTTTTCGCTTGGCCGCCAAAGCATCGAGCATCCACTGTTCTGCTTTGTTGGGGTCCGCAATTTCTTTCATCATCAGCATGACTTGTTCATTGGCGCCGCCATGAAGTGGCCCTTTTAATGCGCCAATTCCCGCCACGGTTGCTGAATAAATATCACTTTCAGTTGAGGTCACCACCCTAGAAGTGAATGTCGATGCATTAAAAGAATGTTCAGCATACAACACCAAGGAAACATCAAATGCCCGAACTACTTCCTTCTGAGGTACTTTTCCAAAACACATATGAAAAAAGTTTTCTGCGAGTGTTAACTCTTTGTTCGGAGGAATAAAATCTAAACCTTTTTTAAATCGAAAATCGGCAGCGACCATAGTTGGAATTTTTGCCAACAATCTAACAGCTTTGTCATAATTGGTTACTGGCGTGGCATCCCATACCCGTTCATCTTCGCAGCCTAAAAAACTGACAGCTGTTCGAATGGAATCCATTGGATGACATTTTTTGGGCAATGCTTTGATTACATTCAAATTATCTTTGGAAATATCCCGATAGGATCGCTCAAGTTTTTCAAAGTCTGCCAACTGGGCTGCTGTGGGCAACTCATTTTTGTACATCAAATAAGCAACCTCTTCAAATCTGCAATTTTCAGCCAAGTCTTGAACTGGATAGCCCCGATAAATAAGTGAATTCGTGTCTGGATTCACTTTAGATACACTGGAAGTATCAATCACCGAGCCTTCTAAACCTTTCTTCGTATTTACTTTTTCTGGTTCAGGGACATAGTCTGGATTAATATAGTCTTGTGCACTCATGGGGCCTCCTAAAGTTTAAAATTGAAAATACTTTGATCAAATTCGTTGTACTCTTCGTATCGGGTTAATTCGTATAATTCTTTGCGTGTCTGCATATCACCAACAATACCTTCTTGTGTTCCGTCTTGTTGAATTCGATTCAGCCCAATATCCACTGCTTTCATGGCTAACCGCAAAGTCGACACAGGGTAAATCACAATATTAAACCCAAGATTGGACAATTGCTTTTGGGTCAATAGTTTGGATTTACCAAATTCGGTCATATTAGCAAGCAAGGGAACTTTCACCGCTTTTCTAAAAGTTTCAAATTCCTTTTCATCCTGAAGGGCCTCTGGAAAAATAGCGTCGGCACCCGCATCGACATAAGCTTTTGCTCGACTGATCGAAGCTTCAAGCCCTTCAGAAGCCCGCGCATCTGTTCGTGCCATAATAAGAAAATTTGGATCCAAAGTTTTACCTTGTTCCGCTGCTTTAAGTTTTTTAACCATGTCGTCTTGATTGACTAACGATTTATTGTCCAAATGACCGCAACGTTTTGGATTCATTTGATCTTCCATATGAGCACCGCTGATGCCATTTTCAATCATTTCTTGAACCGTACGAGTCACGTTCATTGGTTCACCAAAGCCAGTATCAATATCAATCAAACTTGGCAAAGCCACGCTGCGAGCAATCTGTCGGCCTCGATACGAAACCTCTGTTTGTGTTGTAAGTCCAATATCAGGATACCCTAAATCGTTAGATAAAACTGATCCTGAAATATACACACCATCAAATTTTTTTCGTTCAATCAGCATCGCAACTAAAGGCGAAAAAGCGCCAGGAAATACAAGCAATTTTCCCGATTTCAAATTTTGACGAAATTGTTGCCGTTTTTGCGCCGCGGTCAATACAGGAAACATCATTAGAATATTCCTTTAGTGTCGCGCTTGTTTGGAACTAGTTTTTCGATTGGAATTTGAACATTCAATTGCTGAACTTGATCTGGTTTTAGATCCATTAAATTTTCACATAAACTAATAAATCGATTTCGCTCGTCTTTAGTAATAACTTCCTCTGTCAACATATCAAATTTTCGAATGTAGTCTGCCCGTTTAAATGGTTTGGCGCCTGCGGGATGGGCATTGGCTAAACCTAACTCATCAACTAGCTTAGTTCCGTTTTTAAAGGAAATTTCGACTCGGCCACCAAATCGTTTTTTATCTGGATCTTGAGCGTGGTACATTTCTGTCCATTTAGGATCTTCTTGAGTCTTTATTTTATGCCAAAGTGAAATCGTATCAGGACGGTTCGCACGTTCCGGGGCATAAGATTTTACGTGATGCCAAAATCCATCTTGCAAAGCCACGGCAAAGATATACATGATCGAATGATCTAGTGTCTCTCTAGAGGCCTTCGGATCCATTTTTTGCGGATCATTTGCGCCGGTACCGATCACATAATGAGTGTGATGAGATGTGTGAATTTCTATTCCAGAAATATCGTCAAAACTAGAAATTTTCTGTTTCATTTTAAATGCCAAATCAATCAAAGCTTGCGATTGATATTCGGCCGAGTGTTCTTTGGTGTAGGTTTCTAGAATCGCTCGTTTAGATTCGCCAACCTCTGGCAAAGGCACTTCGTATTTCCCGCTTTTACCTGAAAGCATATAGGAAATCACTGAATCTTCGCCTTCATAAATGGGAGAGGGTGCGCCTTCGCCGCGCATGCAGCGATCCACTGCCTCGATCGCCAATTTACTCGAGTGGGCCGGCGCATAGGCTTTCCAAGACGAAATCTCTCCTTTGCGAGATTGGCGCGTGTTAAACGAAACATGAACGGCCTGTTGAATAGCTTGATAAACTATCTCTGTGGGCAATTGAAGAAGCGTACCGATTCCCGCCGCCGATGCAGGACACAAATGAGCTATGTGATCTTTTTTATGCTCGTGTAAGCAAATCGCTTTCACTAAATTAACATGCAACTCATAACCTGTAAGAATTCCGCGAGTTAAATCTTTGCCGCCTTTCCCCAACTGCTGAGCTACCGCTAATATTGGCGGAATGTTATCGCCCGGGTGCGAATAATCAGCAGCCAAAAACGTATCGTGATAGTCTAGTTCTCGCACAGCTGTGCCGTTGGCCCAAGTCGCCCACTCGGCGGAAAATTTTTGATCGTTTGGCATGCCAAACACTGATGCCCCGCCCACTCGGGGATGACACAAAGCCATCGATCTCGCCGACGCAACGGGCCTTCGGTTTGCCGAAGCAATGGCAACTGATGCATTGTCTATCATTCGATTGATCACCATTTCCACAGAACCGCTGTCTAAAGGCGCGCTATCCGTTGCAATTTCAGCCATTTTCCAAGCCAGTTGATCTTTTCTTTCTAATTTTTCTTTTGAAGGATAGACACGGACTAAATGTTTTTTCATAAAATTTCCTTTTGCTGTGGCCGGCTACAAAGGTTTTTTTAGGGCCCAGCTCTGTAAAAATTGATGACCTAAGCTAACCTTTAAAGGTAAATAGGGTCAATGCTTAACATCGAAAATAACGGGCTGAAGTTTTCAGAAAAACAGCTCTTAGAAGGGCAAGCTCTTCTGGCTGCTTGCCTAACCTTGATTACTCAAGAAATAGGCCCTGGAATGACCGAAGCGGATGGTGCCGACATCGCCAAAACAGTATTGAAAAAAAATGGTTTCGGTAAAAACTG
>JAYTTH010000096.1:0-2433 GCA_043745515.1 Pseudobdellovibrionaceae bacterium
TTTGTAGATTGATCAAGCAACTTATGATCAAAGGCTTTTAACCTAATTCTGATTTTTTGACTGTTCATAGCACTCTCTGTGTTAATTACTGTTACTACGCTTTTCTTTTTCTATATCTTTGCTTTTATTTAAAAGCTTAACTTCACTGTTTTCGACTCCATCAAAAGCTTTATCCCCAAATAAGAAGTGAGGGAACTTTCTGTAAGTCAGTTTTCAGGATTCGTGAATATTTACAAATTGGACAGATATGTCAATGTTTTTTTTATCTACCGAGTGAATTTAATATTTCGGTTAGAATTTTTTGGTTCACGGCCGCGTATTGAAAAAATTCCATTGAGAAATTAGCTCGCCCCTGGCTTAAGCTTCGAACGTCTGTTGCGTAACCAAACAGTTTTTCAAGCGGCACTTCAGCTGAGATAACTTGAATTCCCTGAGTTTTCATTTCGATGGAATTGATTTTTCCACGACGCGAATTGACATCACTAACTATACCGCCTGTATTTTGCTCTGGGCAGTCGATTTCAACCTTAAATATTGGCTCAACCAGTTCGCAGTTCGAGGTCTTAAGGGCTTCTTTGAAAGCGTACATCGTGGCAGTTTTAAATGCCAATTCTGAAGAACTCTCTTTTCTGAGATCTATGTGAACTAAAGTCGCCCTAATACCGAGCAAAGGAAGACCTGCTCGAATACCCACCTCGGCTGACTCACGAAATCCATCTTCGACTGACTTTAAGAAAATTTGAGTGAAATCTTTCGAGACCGGTACATTTGATTTGAATTCCAATCCTTTATCAAAAGCAATAGGTTCGATTTTAATATCGACACGAGCATAATGCGGCTCATTGGCAATTTCGCGCTCAAATGAATAGCTTGAACTAGCCATTTTAGTGATGACTTCACGATAGGACACCTGGGGTTTGCCCGTATTAACTGGAATTTTGAATTCCCTCTTAAGGCGATCTAGCAGAATTTCTAAATGCAGTTCACCCATTCCAAATAAAAGCGTCTGGCCAGTTTCTGGATCTATCCTCAAACGGCAGGACGGGTCTTCTTTTTCCAATTTTTGCAGAGCTATTGTCATCTTTTCTTGGTCGGATGATGATTTGGGTTCAACAACCAAGGATATGACCGGCTCTGGAGATTTAATGGACTCTAAAACCACATTGCGCTTTTCGTTGCATAACGTATCACCGGTTCCAGTAAACTTTAATCCAATGATAGCTCCGATATCCCCGGCACTGATGGTTTGAATTTCTTCGCGATGATTGGCGTGCATTTTTAAAAGCTTTTGAATTTTCTCTTTCTTATTCACGCGTGGATTTAAAACAACATCGCCTACGCTTAGCTGCCCGGCATAAGCCTTTACATAAGTTAGATTGCCCGAAAATGGATCGTTTGCGATTTTAAACGCTAAACCACAAAATGGATCTTGAGAATTTACCTTAATTTCAACCTGATTTTCTGTAAATACTTCAGTGCCCATAACCAGTTCTCGATCCAGAGGCGATGGCAAATAGTCGACAACTCCATCAAGTAGTGGCTGAATGCCTTTGTTTTTAAACGCCGACCCGCAAAAAATTGGAAATGCTTTTAATTTTAGGACGGAGTTTCTCAGCGAGGCTTTTAGCTGATCGACACTTAAATCGGCTCCATCTAAATAGGCGTCTAGAAGAGAGTCATCTAATTCAACAATTTTTTCTACAATTTTACTGCGATAGGATTTTACTTCCTCAAGATGATCCTGGGGGATATCCATAGTTTTAAAGGCTTCTCCCATTTTAGAGGTTGAGTCTTCCCACAAAAACAATTTCATGTTCAATAAATCTATGACGCCTTGAAATTTATCTTCGGCCCCAAAAGGTATTTGAACGGGAATGGGATTCGCTAAAAGCTTTGTTTCAATCGATTTCACTGATGCAAAAAAATCGGCGCCCACTTTGTCCATTTTATTAATAAAACAAATACGAGGAACTCTATGTTTTTTTGCCTGACGCCAAACTGTTTCTGACTGAGGCTCGACCCCGTTGGCAGCATCGAAAACGGCAATCGCACCATCCAGAACTCGCAAAGATCGCTCGACTTCAATTGTAAAGTCAACGTGCCCAGGCGTATCTATCAGATTGAATTTATAATTGTTCCAAACCAAAGAAGTAGCCGCAGAGGTGATTGTAATACCACGCTCTTGCTCTTGAACCATCCAGTCCATGGTGGTGTTCCCATCGTGGACTTCGCCAATTTTGTGATTTCTTCCGGAGTAGAAAAGGATTCGTTCGGACGTGGTAGTTTTACCAGCGTCGATGTGAGCCGCAATTCCGATATTTCTGTAGTAGAATAGATCTTTATCTGAATTGGGCCCTTTAGCGGACATCAATATTACCAGTTATAGTGAGAGAATGCCTTGTTGGCTTCTGCTTGCTTATGAACGTCTTCACG
>JAYTTH010000097.1:0-8914 GCA_043745515.1 Pseudobdellovibrionaceae bacterium
GATGGTTCCCAGCCTAACAAGCCCCTCAACGGCGGCGACAGGCAAATCAGCTACTTGAACAAATGTTCTGCCAAGGTCACCGGAGATTTGTTCTAGCGCTTTATTGATTCCAATTTCAGCGTCTTTGAGTCTTTTATTCAATTCAGCTCTGACCAAAACTTGCACTTTAGGGTCCGTTGCGAAATCCGTGTTGATGACATCGACAATTCCATTGAAAATACTCGCTGTAATTGGCGCACTAAAGCCACGCGCATTGGCAGCCCCATTTTCACTTAGGTTTTGGAAGGACGGTAGCTCATTGAAAACGTCTGGATATTTTTGAGGATTTTTTTTCCAATTTTTAAGTGCTGTTAAAAAAGTATCCAAAGGTATTTTAGCTAAACCACGAATATCGCGAAGCTCATTCAGTCGAGTGACCTCTTCCGACAATGCTTTCAAAGAGGGTGCCGAGGGTTTGTCATCTCTGTTAGCATACTGCCTTTGGAAAAAATCAATCCGTGCATTTGCTGCCGTTTTTCGCTGAAGCAATCGGGATTCATCGGGGGAAAGTAACTTTCCCTCATCGTCGACAATAGCAGGTCGCAATTCTGTATTTCCTAGCTGCAAATTAAGTTGATCAAAATTACCAAGAGCGGAAACCAATTCACCGCCAGGCTTGAGTTCTAATTTAAATTGAGCCGTTGCAGGCGTCGTTCCTTTCTTATTGGAAAGTTCCAAATGGGGACGTTCCAAAAGCTGACCATCCATAGACTCGATGACGACTTGTCCAACTGCTGAAATATGTGTTGCCTGAACAGAGGCTGAGCATTTTTGGGCTGTTTCACAACGCACGTCTTTGACGTCAAATTTGGATCCTTGAAGATCAAAATTGGCAAGTCGGACCCTGAACGGCACATAGCGAAGAACTTTAATGTCGCTGCCATGCTGTTCGATCACAGGATAATAAAAACATCCGTCCTGTTTTTCCTTAAGATTGGCCGCTTGTTTTGTAAATTCAGAGAGTGAAATTTCGGGCGCGCAATTAGAAGACGATTGCATCAAAGTAATCGGTGTTTGTTTTTGCAACTGAGTCCTAATTTGTGCGCGAGCTGTGTTGTTAAGTAGATTTACATCTAGTTGTTCACGCAGAATTTTTTCAACACCATTTGGAGTAAGTAAAATATTGGCAAGGTGTTTGCAATTTAGCTCATGAACCGAACACGTATCGGCCCTAGAAAATAGAGAACCCGTTAAAAAAAATAGTAGCCCGAAAGCCCATGGCCAAAGCATGGACGTCTTATCGGAATCCATGTAAAAAAAGTAATTTTGATTCAAGATTTCTGGCCCAGCTTGGATGTGGCGTGTTAGCTCTGGCGGGTTTGGCTTCCTACCTTGGTCTTGAAATCAGTGTTTTAATTGTCTAGGGAAAGAAGCGCTTTTTAATTGCCCTCGGCTTGAGGGAAGAGTTAGAAACGTAAGGACGGAGTTAACTATTCATGAAACTTGTAAGCTGGAATGTAAACGGTATTCGTGCATGTGGAAAAAACGGGTTTTTGAATTGGTTTGCTGATGAAAAAGCCGATGTGGTTTGCGTGCAGGAAATTAAGGCTCGGCCCGAACAATTGGATCCATCTTTTCAAAATCCACTAAAGTATCACTCTTTTTGGAATCCCGCTGATAAACCTGGCTATAGTGGAACGGCAGTATTTTCTAAATCAGAGCCAATCGATGTAAAGTTTGGTCTTGGCATTCCAGAAATGGACAGTGAAGGGCGGGTTATGATTTTAAAATACCCAAAGTTCACTTTAGTTAATTCGTATTTCCCCAATAGTCAGCGGGAGCATACTAGATTGCCTTTTAAATTGGCCTTCTGTAAACAATTTTTAAAGACTGTCGATGGCCTTAGAGAAAAAGGTGAAAATGTAATTATGTGCGCCGATTGGAATATTGCACACCAAGAAATCGATTTAAAGAATCCAAAAACAAATAGAAAAAATGCCGGATTTTTACCCGAAGAGCGGGCCTGGATGGATCAATTTATTAAAGCTGGCTATGTAGATGTTTTTCGACAATTTCAAAAAGAAGGCGATCATTATACTTGGTGGAGTTATCGGCCGGGTGTGCGTGAAAGAAATGTTGGTTGGCGATTGGATTATTTTATGTCTAATATTGAATTTAAAGACCGATTAAAATCGTCAGTACATCGGACCGACGTTTTGGGTTCTGATCATTGTCCTGTTGTTTTAGAATTGAAAAAATAAGGAAGTTAAAATGCCGTCATTTGATATCGTTTCTGAACTTAACATGCAAGAAGTCGACAATGCGATTAATCAAGCTCGAAAAGAGGTTGAAGGTCGATATGATTTTAAAGGAAGTCAGGCTGAAATTAAAATGGAAAAGGATAAAAAAGAAATTATCATTCAAGCCGAAGATGAATATAAGATGGGCGCAATAGTCAGTATTATTTTTAACAAAATGGGTAAACGGGGAATTGATTTAAAGGCTTTGAAGCTAGATAAAATAGAACCGGCTGGTGGACGAACGTTAAGACAAAAGCTGACCCTAATTCAGGGTTTAGAAAAAGAAGTCGCCAAAGACATCGTGAAATTTATCAAAGATGGAAAACTGAAAGTTCAACCTCAAATTATGGACGACAAAATTCGAGTGACTTCAAAAAGCATTGATGAACTTCAAGAAACAATGGGCCAATTGAAGCGAAACGAGTTTTCAGTGCCCTTGCAATTTGATAACATGAGATCTTAAAAAGTATAAGGTTTCAAAATAAAAAAGGAGTGTGCTCGGCATAGTCCTTAAAAATTAGCTCTAACTGTTTTTTTTCATGGTTTACAAAATCTTCTATTGCATGGCTTAGTCGTGGATGCTCTATCAGATGAGCTGAAAAAGTGAGAGTGGGCAAAAACCCTCGTTGGAATTTATGCTCGCCTTGGGCGCCGGCTTCAAAGAGTTTCAGCTGATTTCGAATACAGAATTCAATTCCTTGGTAATAGCAAACTTCAAAATGTAAAGATCTATATTCCTGAAGACATCCCCAATAGCGACCAAAAAGACGTTCTGATCCTATTAGGTTTAATGCCCCGGCAACAGGCCTGTTAGAAGAATCTAGCGCCAGCACTAAGTGAATTTTAGCTTTCATAGTTGAAAAAATGGTCTTGAAAAATCCTTGAGTCAAATAATCAAAACCTTGCTTTTTATCCAAAGTGCTTTGATAAAAATTGTACATTAAATCGGCATGCGTCGATGTAATTTCATCGCCGGTTAAGAAAACAATAGTAACCCCTTGTTTTTCTACCTGACGCCGTTCCCGAACGATTTCACGTCTTCGTTTTCCAGTTAGTGTAGATAGAAATTCGTCAAAATTTACATAGTTACGGTTTTTCCAATGATATTGAAAACTATGTCGAATTAAAAAACCAGTTTTTGAAAAATCGGTTGTTTCACTTTCAGTAATAAATAAAAAATGAAGAGAGCTTGATAGCGAAGATCCAAGAAGAGCTCGCGCGCCTAAAATCAATTCAGACGTGATTTTATTTAACAGAGAGTGCCTATGGTCATTATGAATCAATATTTTTGATCCCGTAGCGGGGCTAAACGGAACCGCCGAAACTAGTTTTGGGTAATAAGACAGTCCAGCTCCTTGAGCTGCTTGGGCCCAGGCAAAATCAAAAATATACTCACCATAGCTATTTGTCTTTACATAAAGAATTAAGACTCCCAATAGTGATCCATTTTGTTTTGCAATTATATAGCAAGGACTCCATCCAGTTCTCTCTCCCAAACAACTGGTGGTTTCCAAAGCAGATAGAAACGAATAGTCGGTGAATGGAAAATCAGGTACTTGCAATGGCAACCAGTCCTGCTCTTTGATTTTTGAAATAGAATGGCAGATTTCTATGTCAAGTTTGTCTTCAGAATTCATAATTTCTAGATATTAGGGCAAAAACGCGCTAAAGTAATGCTCCAAAAGGAAATCAAGCAGAATTATGCAGAGTCACAGTTCAGAAAACAACGATCCCAAAGAAAATCAAGGCACAGGCACTATCGTCCAGGAAAAATTGAAAACGCCTGCGATGTACGCCGTCATTGTGCACAACGACTCTTTCACGCCTCGTAATTTTGTTGTAGAAGTCCTTAGACAATTTTTTCAAAAATCAGAAGATCAGGCCTCTCAAATCATGCTTCAAGCCCACACAAAAGGCCACAGTGTAGTCGCCGTCTATAGCAGGGACATTGCCGAAACCAAAACAGCCATGGCCAATAGCTATTCTCATGACCAGGGGAAACTTCTTTTGTTTTCAGTTGAAGAAGTTTAACTCGTATTGCAGTTAACAAGATAGTTATCGTAAACACTTCCAAATTGTAAAATGCGAGTCGCTTTCCTTGCCAAGGTAGTGCTATTGAAAATAGTTTACCCGAGTTAAAATACTAGATATTTCCAGGTTTAAGTTGTCGGCATACACAAAAAGATATGGCCTGCTTAATGACACGCCTATATGTTTTACAAATCTTTTTTTTTAACTAGATTTAAAAGTTTACAAAATGTAAAAAATATTTGTGAAAAAATTAAATTTTGGCTGCTGCTAAATCTTTTTAAGGAATTTTTTATGTTTAAAAACCTACTTTTTATTACTTTATTTTCTGTAACGACACTGGCAGAGGTGGGATTTGATGTTAATGATATGAGCATTTTGTTTCCTTTAGCTATCGGCAAACCCCACCCTGCCATTTCGATGGCCAATACTAAGGGGCTTCTGCCGGTTGCGATACTCAATCAAGTTCTTAAATTCGAACATAACGACACACCTATCGATATGTTACCTTACGTGGATTCTGATAGTTTAGCTTTGCCGCACCACTGGTATGTGACTTCGTTTAGGTTTGACCCATGCGGTGAAACATTCAACCACGGGGAGATTTTTCTTCCAAAATACGGTGAATCAATGTGGCGGTTAACGTCTATTGAAAAATGCCAGCCGCGCCTTCGCATTGTAGCCCAGCCCTTTAATATGCTGGGTCAACCAACCGCTACAGCTATGCACCTTATTTATAAACTGGACGCCGCCACGGCCGTGAGATTTGTGAAGGGCCTAGAATCAATAAAACTGTCGATCCCAAGCCCATACAAAACCAATGGATTGCCTTTAATGATTCATCCAGGACTATCAGCTGAGGTCACATCCGCCGGGAACTTAAAGAAAACAACCACCGTCGGAACGACGATTAAATCAGTTCTAAGCAAAACGCTACTCAACGCGAAATTAGAGCTAGTAACTATGACAATTAATATTTCAGTCCGGCACTGGAAAATGGTGGGAGGTTATGTCGAAAACAACGTCTGGAAACGATTTGTCACTCCCTTCAACGAAGCTCTCTATGATCCTACTATTGACGAATCCATCCGTCCCGGCGAAGAAGAGCTGACATGTGATTTCCACAGTCGCTGCATCTCGAAACCAAATCAAATAGAAGATGCGACTCACAACACTCTTACTTATTTGTTTCACCCCTTGCCCGATGGACGACCGCGGAGCGTGATCCCTTCCGAGGCTATCCAAACTATTTCCGAAAACATAGACAATCCAAAAACTACTCAATTGTTCAATACGAACTGCATCAGCTGTCATGAATCTGGCAATCACCGCAATCGTGAAAGATTATTAGTGGATGACCCCTTGCCCTTGGGAGTTACCCCGTTTACGCCAAGGCGTTTTACATCTGATGAAGCGCTAAATGTCCTGAACTTTGGATATGACGGCACCTATGCTCGTGTCAGCACGCGGGTGGCCAGCGAGTCGGTGGTGGTCACGAATTATATAAATTCCTTACGAAAAGTAAAAAATTCAGGATTGACCGTAACTAACGTGCAAAGCTTTTGGAAGTGCTTAATGTCTGATGACGGTACCGAAATTCAAAAATGTTTAACTAAACCATAAATACGAAAATCGTTTTTTTGGAAATTATAAAAGGAGCTAGAATGAAAAAAATTATACTACTGACACTCGTAACGATTGTTGGACTGTCACATGCCCAGGCTGGTGTGGACGCTTATGCAAGCGAAGCTGATAGCGATAAAAAAAACTATGTTCTGGAGAACTTAGACAGCGTTCTTAAAACCTGTCAGACTCCAATACAAAAAGAAACAGCACATAAAGCTCTTGGTTTTATGTTCAACTTCCGTTGGTGGCAGATCAAAAATTTGATGAAATCCATTCACAAAGACTACACGGCTTGGCACGCGTCTCGCGTTTACAATGGTCTCTATGTAGCTAAGATGGGCGGCGACATCAGCAAGCAGCCTTTTGGCAACGGACTTGTTACCAAAGCTGGATATATTAAAGACCTTGCTACGATTGCCTATACTAACGAGGTACCGAAATACATCGTTAGTCCAACGCGATTAGAGTGTGTTGGATCAGATACAGTGGTGGTTACTGCCCTTTTTAGTGGCTTGTCTGTCAAGCGAGACGACGAAGGCTACGTTATTAAAACCGTCGCGCTAGAAAAGATACCAACACGATTTACTCTTGTTTTAAAAGATGGATTGATTTACAAAAATATCATCGATCTTGCCGATGCAACAACATTAGATTTAGGTGCAAAGTTTGCTAAGGCTCCGGTTCTAACTCGTCAGCAATCCATAGATCTTGGATATGAAACAGCAAATCTTGAAAAAATATTAGCAGATTTCAAAGCGAAAGCCGCTAAATAGTCTATTACCTGGAATTCCGCTGACGTCTATACACGTCAGCGGGGACCTTTCCCCAATGCCAGTATAGTTTTTATTATAATTTCTTTTTCTTTATCCCACTGCTGTTTAGTTCTATTTTCAGACGCTCGGGATACGACCCCACCAGTGATCAGAATCTGAATACAGCGGGCGACATCCATACAATCTTTAGGCAGCAAGTGACTCTGTTTTTTATAAATACTGCCCTCTAAAATCGCTGCAATTCGTTGGGTTCCCATATCTACCAAACCCCTGTTGAAATTGGCGATATGCGTATCAACTCCGCAGTTATGATAAAAAAGTAACCAAACTGCGACATCCTTGGGGTAGACATCCTGCCATGATAGTGCTGCGTCCGCGTAGGCATCAAGATGACTTTGGTGCATTTCAATTTCAGAAATTTTATTGATAACAAATACTTGGTAGCGATACCTAATTAATCCAGAACAAAATGACATCAAATCATTCATCTTGGGAAAATAGGTATAAATCAGAGGGCGCTGGAATCGACCAGCTTCGGCAATCTGGTCATAACTAAATCCAATCTGCCCGTGTTTGAAAAGTATCTGAATAGCAGTTTCCGCAATTTGTACTTTACGCTGAATGCCCTTTTTTTTACTGGTCAAAAGGGATTCGAAATCAAGGGTGGCAAGTAGGGCGGTCTTCATAATGTCAATTCTATCGAAAATCCGGGCAAAAATAAATTACAATTTGTAAATGATTGAGAATGAGTCATTTAACGGTCCGGTCGAAATAGCGCCATAGAACCTCAAATAGCATTTTCTCGACTTTACGCTAGATATTTAGCATCACCGCCGCGTAAACGTCATACTTTCCAAGGTTTCCTAAATTCGAATTATCTTCAACAAGTCTAAGCAAGTGGGACCTAGATCTTTAAATTTTTTTTGTTCGTGCGGACTGAGTAGTATTTTCTTATAAAAAACCAAATTAGAGGACATATGATAAATTTAGGCTCCCTAATTGTAGGCATGATGGGTTTCCTTTTTTCTAATTATTCATACGGGTATAACTGCCTTGTGGGAGCTTCAGCCGCGGCCAAATTGTCTGAATCGTGTATTGCAAGCGCCGTAGCGTACGAGCCTAATTTCTCGCTGTTTTCTAACTCCGCAGAAAAAGCGCGCTGGATTTTGCTTCCCGAAAATACTCAAATGAACACAAGCAATCCCGATTACTGGGAATTTCCTGAAGGTACGGTCCTGTGGAAAGAGTTTGCCTTTAACGGTCGAAAAATTGAAACTCGGCAGCTTGAAAAAATATCGAATGCCACCGGCCCCCTGGCATGGCGGGCTTCTGTGTATATTGGCATGAAGATCAAACCGATGCAGATCTCAGCCCCGATGGTAAAATTGGGCAGGTCGGGACGGTTTACGAGTGGGAACTTCACAAAGACCACTATCAGGTCCCCGGTCCTAGCGCGTGCATTTCCTGCCATCAAGGCGCCAAAGATATGGCTCTTGGTTTTTCATTTCTGCAATTATCTGGAAATCAAAAATCAGGGATTCGGCTAGGCGACCTTATCGCGCAATCGAAACTATCGCACCCACCTGTGGACGAAGATAAAATTGCCGGCACCGTGAAAGACCAAAATGCATTGGGGTACCTGCAGGCTAACTGTGCTCACTGTCATAACCCACTCGGCATTGCCGGTTTCTTGGATCTGCACCATGCTTCGGGTACTGCGACTTTGCCGGATGAAAACGGTTATAAACAGTTGCTTGATTCCGGCTTGTTGATTCCAGGGAATTCGAAGCAAAGTTATTTTTTTCAGCGCCTATCTAACGGCGAAATGCCGCCAAACAAGACTACTCAGAAATATGGGATCGATGCTGCTGGGGTTTTGACCATCGAAGAATGGATCACAGCCTCTGATAACTAAAGCGTGCAGTGCGGGCTTGCGACCTCAAGTAAACGTCATTCTTGCCAAAAATCATATTTTCGAGAAAAGTAGAGGCGAAGTAACAATAAAGTTTATGTTCGCATTGCTGTCGCTAGTCTTTGTTAAAGTTCAAAAAGCCAAAGAGGCCTGGGAAACTCTAGGAAATAAGAACACCGTCCTGACAACTATTGAGCGACTTAATACAAGTTTTCATATCTGGGGCGGGCAATGACGCTGCAATATCAGGTTGCTCACCACAGTTAAAATGATAAATTTCTAGATTCAAGATCCAG
>JAYTTH010000098.1:0-2414 GCA_043745515.1 Pseudobdellovibrionaceae bacterium
AAAAAATATTGTGCTTGAGCTCAAATGCGAACGAAAAATACCGGTCTGGTTTTTGGACTTAATTCAAAAATTTCAACTCGTTGAATTGGATTTTTCAAAATTTAATAATGGGATGGAAACCTCTTTTGGACAGACTGATAAGTATTTCTGCAAACTACGGCATCCTTTTTAGATTGGCAAACAGATGAGGATAATTTTTTTAAGTCTGTTTCTTTTAACATATAGTGCGTTCAGCATGCCGGCTCAAATTTTATTAATGCGCCATGCGGAAAAACCTCTTTTCGGGAACGAACTTTCATCTCAAGGGTGGAAAAGAGCTATGGCTTTGCCTGCATTATTTGATAACAGAGTTGAATTTTCAAAGTTAGGCAAACCCGCAGCCTTGTTTGCAATGTCTCCCCAACGAAAAAGAGGGAGCGTGCGAGCTATTCAAACTTTAAAGTTTGTCTCAGAGCAGTTTAAAATTCCAATTATTTCAAGCTATACTCGAAACGAGGTCAAAAGCTTGGCCGCTGAGATAAGAAATGACAAAGCCTTGGACGGCAAAATGACTATCATCTGTTGGGAGCATAAAGTTTTAGCTGAATTTGCCGCTGAATTTGGAGCTCAAGATTTTTTAGCATGGCCCAAAAATCAATACGACCGGATCTGGGCATTGAGTTACTCAAAAGACAATAAATTAGTAAAATTCGAAAACCTGCCGGAACGTTTGTTGCCGTCTGATTCGAAAAATTAGATGGTGTTGATTGGCTTGACTACTGACCGACCCGATACATAGGTAACAAAACGTACCGGACACATAGGTTACACTTTTACGCATACGAGGGGAATTGTATGGCGTGGAAGGACAGTAGCGTTATGGATGAAAAGATGAAATTTATAGCAAGGCTTTTAGAGGGGGAAACAATGACCTCTCTTTGCCTTGAATTCGGTATTTCCCGTAAGACCGGCTATAAGATATGGGATCGTTATCAAAATAGTGGTTTAGAGGCATTAACAGATCGAAGTCGAAGGCCAATTCGTTTTGGTAATCAAATGCCGTTTCAAATTGAAAGTTATCTTTTGAATTTAAAAAAAGAATACCCCAGTTGGGGTGCTCCGAAAATCCGTGAGAAGTTTGCACGACGTTATCCTGAAATTAAACCGCCAGCAAAAAGTACAATACACGCCTTATTCGACAAGCATGATTTAGTTCAACGTAAAACTCGAAGAAGGTACAAAGCTGAAGGAACAATTTTATCACACACTGATCAGCCTAATGATTTGTGGTGCACTGATTTTAAAGGTGAATTTATGCTTGGCGATCATCGTTATTGCTATCCCCTAACAATAACAGATTACGCCAGTAGGTTTTTAATTGTCTGCGAAGGTTTAGAGTCCACTCGAGAATCAACCGCATTTACAGTCTATGAAAACACGTTTAAAGAATTTGGATTACCTAAGGCAATACGCTCTGATAACGGTGTGCCATTTGCGGCTCCGAACTCATTATTTGGGTTAAGTAAATTATCAATTTGGTGGTTACGTTTAGGAATTAATATTGAAAGAATTAAACCTGGTCATCCAGAGCAAAATGGCCGTCATGAGCGAATGCATTTAACATTAAAAAAAGAAGCAACCAAGCCTGCAGGGCTTAATTTTCTGCAGCAGCAAGCAAAGTTCGATAATTTTATAACTGAGTTTAATAACGAGCGCCCTCATCAAGCGATCGATATGAAATACCCCGTTGAATGTTATAAAAAATCAGAACGTATTTATAATGGGTTACCAGAAGTAAATTACCCTCTGCATGATAAAACTATTTTTGTAACTAGTTGTGGTCGAGTCTGCGTGAGAAATAAAAAAGTGCATATTAGTTCAGTGTTTGCAGAACAAAGTGTTGGCATCAGCGAGGTAAATGATGGAATATGGTTAGTAAGTTTTATGGATTACGATTTAGGTTACTTCGATGAAGACAGTAAAAGATTTGAACCTTTAGAAAATCCCTTTAAGGCGAGAGTGTTACCGATGTCCTCGGTATAAAGTGTTACCCATGTGTCAGGGTCAGACCTTAATAAAATGGCTCAGATGGCAGGACTCGAACCTGCGACCAAGCGATTAACAGTCGCTTGCTCTACCAACTGAGCTACATCTGAACGTAGAAAACAAACTAACGAAAACAGGGGGCTTCGTCAAGAAGCTGCAAGCCTCTATTAGCCCTCTAGAGAGCCGCTGGGACCAGTTCTGATGCTAATTTTGATGATTTAAAAGGCATTCCGCCGGTTTTAAAGACTTTCAATTCAGGGTTCCACAGCAAGGTCGTGTGGCGGCCGGCTGCACCCGAACTATCAGCCAGCGGCTTCCATTCGACTTTGTCGATGTCGACACCCGAAATGGGCTCGACGGTAACGCGGCAAAAATGATCGCGCAGATAA
>JAYTTH010000099.1:0-8772 GCA_043745515.1 Pseudobdellovibrionaceae bacterium
GATGTTATGCCTTTATTTTTTAATTTCAAAATATGCTCTTGAATTTTCTTCGTATTTTGAGGATCCAGTCCTGCAGTTGGTTCGTCATACAAAATCAAATTGGGCTGCATCATCAGTGCCCGAGCCAATCCAACTCGTTTTTGCATGCCGCCAGATAGATTGGCGGGGTATAGATATTCTGCTTTTGGCAGTCCAAATTCATTGAGTTGATCAATTATCATCTTTTTAATTTCAGGTTCTTTTTTAGATGTGTGTTCGCGTAATGGATACGCCAGATTTTCATAAACTGTCATCGAGTCAAAAAGAGCGCCGCCTTGGAAAACATAGGCTACTTTTTTTCTAATCTCGACCAGACCATTTTCATGGTATTGAGTTATTTCTTCGCCGTCGATATAGATTTCGCCGCTATCGGGCTTTTCTAGTCCAATGAGACTACGTAATATAACACTTTTACCAACACCCGAGCCACCAATCAAGCCCATGCATTCGCCTTTTTTTACAGAAAAATTAATGCCTTTGTGAACTTCCTTGGTGCCAAAAGATTTTCGAAAATTCTTTACTTCAATCATGTGAGCTTTTCCAAAATCCAAAAGAGCTTGGATAAAAAGAAATTCCCCACTAGAACTAGGATTGAAGACACAACAACGGCTTTCGTTGTTGCAATGCCTACTTCTTTGGTTCCATTTTTTACTGTCAGGCCAAAATAGCAAGATGGGATAGCTATAAATAGTGCAAAAAAGAAACTTTTTAGAAATCCCGAAAAATAGTCGGTTAATGTAACCGTTGTTAAGATTTTTAGAACATAAAAATTAGGATCCAATTTTAGTTCAGAGTACCCAACTATCAAAGCACCAAAATTGCTTACGATATCTGCCAAAGCGACTAGTAGAGGAAGTGAGATGAACGTGGCCACAACGCGAGGTATGACGATCGTTTTAATAGGCGAAGTCCCTAATGCTTTTATGGCGTCAATTTGCTGAGTCACTACCATACTGCCAATTTCAGAAGCGAAACCAGCACCTACTCGCGCGGCAACCATTAAAGAGGTGAATACGGGTCCCATTTCGCGAAGAACCGTAACAGAGACAAGTTTTGGAACATACATCTTGCCGCCGAATTTTTCTAAACCCAGGCCAAACTGCAAAGACATGACCATTCCTGTGCTAATAGCTGTTATAACTATTAAAGGAAGGGATCGGTTTCCTACTTGAAAAATCTGCTCAATAATTAATTTCCAGTAGACGCGACCCTTAAGTGAGTCCCGAACCAACTGAAATGTAAGAACGCCGATGCCACCGAAAAATTGGACTATGTCCATTATGAAAAGAGATAAAGGTGAATTGATCAAAAGAGAATAAATCATGGCGCTTTAAAGTTTTCTTTAAAAATTTTAAATTCAGTGGCTTCGTTTTCGAATCGATCGGCTACACCGCCGTAAATTAAATTGTAGTTGCAGCTATTTTTCTTGAAGGAAAGGACATTGATTTTAATTTTAACTCCGTCAACGAGGCCTTCAGCAACTGTATTTCTTGCAATTCTTTGGTTGTAGTTTATTTCATCTCGCTGTTTTATTTCGATTTTTTCTAGTCCAGAAAGAGCATCTTGTTCCAGTTGATCTAAAGTTGGATCTTGGGTAGGGGCACAGTCAGAAATGTAGGATATTACATTGTTAGTTTTGGACGAGATCCAGGCTTTATCACCAGTTTTAGCTTTTAGACCTGTAAACGGACTGCCCGGTAGTTTAAGCTCCAAGTTCTTGGCTGGCTGCGGATCTTTAGAGACTCCGATGGTTATACAAGAATTTAAAAATAACGAGATAGCTAAAAAACAAAAGCAAATTTGGGCATGGTGGGTTTTCATACTGATATCGTTTCGGTAAATATGAATATTTTTAAATGTCAAAAAAGTAAAACTCGACCGTCATTTATCTGTCGGTCTAGTTTCACCAATTTCGATTTATTCTCTATAGGTGATTTTTTCCTATACCTTCGCAGTAAACTCAAGTGGCATTTAATGTGCAATTCAATAGTTTCGTGGGATTACAAACTAAAATTTATATTATTGTTACTATTCTAATTTCAAGTATTTGTTCGGCTTTGGTTGATTCCGCAGCTAAATCTGACGCCAATCATCCAGCTAAACCAGATAGTCCAGTAAACTCACGAATTTCTTACCAAGATGAAACGATACATCTTGAATTCTCTGGCCGTAAGGACTGGGATTATTCAGTAGAAAAAAAAGAGGCAAAAGGTCATGGCTTAGTTGAAATTACACTGGATTCTTTGGACCCAAAAAGCCTTTCGGAAATAAAAAGCTTTAAAGCGGAATGGGTAAAAAAAGTCTCTGTTGATAGTCAAGTGGCCGATGGAAAAACTAAGATATCAATTGAATTAGCAGCAGATCTTGATGTTTTTGACTATTTAATGGAAGCTCCATCAAGATTGGTCGTCGATCTATTTCCCAATTTGAAAAAATCAAAAAAAGTCGGGGATAAAAACGCAAAAAACCAACCAAAAGACGACGTTAAATCGATACCAAAAACAGACGAATTGGTGAAGTTTACTGGAGTATCCAAAGACGCAAAAGCCAATATTCGTGGGCCTGCCACAGCGGATTTTATGGAAATTCAAAAATCTGGAATTATGACAATTGCTGATAACAAAGCCTTTGAAAACAAATTGGCTGGCATTTTTGATGGCGCGGATCCCTTTTACGATCGGTTTAGCATAAAGGACTATGAAATAAAAGAAGCTTCAATAATTAAAAGCAAGGAAAACTACTATATTCAATTTCCAAATCATGTATTGCCAGTTCGGGAATGGGCACGAATTCAGAACGCAGAAACACTTTTTGAAATCATTCCGACAGACGAGAAAGATAATAAGCATGGGCGACTATTAGAAACTCTTTATAAAAATGAAAGAAATCAGGTTTTTCTTAAAACCTACGAATGGTTTATGGAGAAATATCCTAAATCCGAATACCGGGATTTAATTCAAAACATGAGTATTCAAGTTCATTTACGACTTTGGGAAAAAGAACATAGTACTAGTCACTATGATCAGGCGATTCAGAAAATGAAAGAGATTATTCAGAAAACACCTGAACATCCTTTGGCTGAAAAATATTCTTTATTGCTAGGGATATTAGCGTTTGATCGAAAAGACTATTTCAATTCCTTACGCTCATTTCAAAATCATACTAAAAATGCACTTTGGAATAAAAAAGGCTCGTTTTCAAACGACCTAGCAGAACTGGGTGTTGCCTTAAGTTTACAAAACATGAATCAATTTGCGGAATCAATGAAAGTCTATGAAGAATTGCAAAAAAATTCCATTTTTGAAGAAATGAAAGCAGAAGCAGGGTATAGAAAAGGCGACGTAAAGCTGGCAGAACGAGATTTTGAAAAAGCTGTGAAATTATATAGTGAAGCAATAGCAAAAAGTCCAAGCTTTCAAAATCAATTTCCTAACGCCTTTTACAATAAAGCACAGTCCCTTTTTTTGCAGGACAAATTTATAGATAGCCTAAGTTCCTATCGGGATTTTATTAAAAAATTTCCTCAGGATAAATTGACTCCGTTTGCGATGACCAGAGTGGGTGAATTATTAGACATTTTAGGTGCCGATAAAAATAAAGTTTTGGGCGCGTACCTTGAAACCTATTTTAGAAATGGTGATGATCCATCGGCTATCGTAGCGAGACTACGAATTTTATCCTCAAAAATGAAAGGCATGAAACCAAAAGAAGTCGCCGCGACGGTGAATGAAATATTGGGATTGGCAAAAAAATCAGATTTGCCAGGAATCGAATCATTTTCAAAAGTCTTAATCTCAGAAGGGTATTCAGAAAGACAAGACTTTGACCAGGCTTTGAATCTATTAATGGATCACTATCGTAAGAATCCAACGGCAGTGGATAAAGATCTTTTTTCAAAACGCATCTACACGAACATTTATTCAAAAATCGCCAAGCGAGTGCAAGATGGAGACTTTCTGGAAGGTCTAAAAATTTACACCGAATATTACGACACTTGGCTTAAGAATTCTAATCGCCTGGATATTAAATTTCAAATTGGCCGCGCTTATGAACTAGGCGGTGTTTATAAACCAGCCATCTCCTACTATAATGAAGTTTTAAATAGGTATTTAGCAGTGAAAGACACGCCTGCTGGAAAGGAAATGATAATAAAAGAAGATTTGCCTTCTGAGTCAGAAATCTACCTACGGCTAGCCAGCGCCGAATCCCAAAATAAAAATTTTTCCAAGGCATTTGATTATTTAAAGAATATTAAGTCGCCAGAAGCTTTGAATGAAAAGCAACAAATCGAACGAATCATTTTGGCGTCTGACCTTCATGATAAAAAAGGTGATGTGGATCGCGCTATTTTATACCTGACTGAACTATTAAAGTATTGGAAGGGTCAACCTGAATTTATCGCAGAGCCCTATTTTGTTTTAAGCCAGTACGAAATTAAAAAAGGTTTGAAAAAGGAAGCCATCGAATCACTTAAACAAATTGATGTCCTAATGACCGACACTAACCTGGTTGACAAAGGGTTACACAAAAGAAGTTTAGAGCAGATTGCAAAAATATTAGATCAAGAAGGGACTTATGATCAGGCGATTGTTTGGTACGAAAAACTTTTGACTCAATATGAATCTACATTTCCGTTGGCGTCTGTGCGATTTAGATTAGGAAAGCTTTATTTTGACCGAGGCCAATTACAAAAAGCTCAGGATGTATGGGCTCAATTTAAAGGCAAAGAGTCAGATTCTTGGAAAAAAATGGCCCAAGAGCAAGTCCTAGCGAACGAGTGGAAGTCAGATTACAAGAAATATTTAGATAGAATTCCTGCAATGGAAAAAAAGAACTAAGGAGTGGTTTATGAATACAGTTGATCTTTTTACTTTGGAATACCAATCGGAAACCTATCTTAGCTTGAAAAAGCTAGTTCAGTCTATACTTCCGCTAGAGTCTAATATCAATATCAACGGGTCACAGGGCACTGGGAAATCGATTTGGGCTCATTACATTTTATCCAAATCAGGACTGACAGACGGATATAGCAAAATCGATGTGAAAGAATTAGACGAAGAAAAATTTAAAAGCGCGTTGGACGAAACTAAGTCCAGGCATATTTTATTAGAGAACCTCGATTATCTTCATCGCGAAAATCAAGCGCTTTTGGCACAGTTCATTCAAACACGCTCTATTCAACTAAAGCCGGTGATTGTAACAACTTCCAAACGAAGCCTAAGTGATCTAGCCCGCGAAGGCCTTTTGCGCCAGGACCTGTATTACAAGTTGTCAGTTTTCAATATTAATTTGCCAGATCTAAAACAAGTTAAAGCCGATATTGGTACATTTTCTCGGCACTATCTAAAAATTTATTCCACTAACTATAAACGATCTGATTTGAGTCTATCTAACGAGGCATTGGTCAAATTGGAATCCTTTTTCTGGATTGGTAATATTTTAGAGCTCGAGAATGTGATCGAGCGTGCAGTTTTACTTTGTGACTCAAATATTGTTTCTGACAAACAAATTCGATTTGATGAATTTCAAAAGTACAATTCTCTAGATTTAAGTTTGGGAATGTCACTTTCCGAAGTGGAGCGACGACTTATTTTGCAGACTTTAGAGCACACTCAAAACAATAGAACCAAAGCAGCCCATATTTTAGGTATCAGTATTCGAACCCTAAGAAATA
Source organism: Pseudobdellovibrionaceae bacterium (assembly GCA_043745515.1). Taxonomy (GTDB): domain Bacteria; phylum Bdellovibrionota; class Bdellovibrionia; order Bdellovibrionales; family Bdellovibrionaceae; genus UBA2316. The sequence continues at coordinate 5,714 of JAYTTH010000099.1, forward strand.
AAATAAACGAATACAAAGAAGCTGGACTAGTATGAGTAATTTATTTGATAAAACCACCTCGGCCCTTCAGACCTCGCTTAACATGCGGCAAATGCGGCACAATTTGACTTCGTCAAATATTGCCAACGCCGAGACTCCCGGTTACAAAGCTCAAAAGCTAGATTTTGAAGAAGCTTTGGCGCGATCGATAGACATAGACGGCCTTCGCGGCATGAGCACCTCTAGCGAAGATCATTTTTCAGTAGGTGGAAAAACAGCTTCTGTTAAACCTGATATTTACAACAATCCAGACGGCGCCACTTCAAATGATGGCAACACAGTCGATTTAGAAAAAGAAATGTCATCTCTTTCTGAAAATGCGATTTTGTACAAAACCGCATTGCAATTGATTAATAAAAAAATGGCTGCACTTAAATATGCTGCAAGTGAAGGGAGATAACCATGTCTGATTTTATCTCGGGGATGAGAATTTCCAGCAGCGGTATGACGGCTCAACGAGCCAGACTAAATGCTATCTCGAGCAATATTGCGAATATCAACACGACTCAGACGCCCGAAGGCGGCCCCTATCGCAGAAAAGACGTTGTTTTCGAAGCAATGCCTGACGCTAAAAATTTTGGCGAGATTTTAACGTCTACAAATCCCAAAGCCAACTTGCAGCGAGTTCAGGTAACTGATGTTGTATCCGATTTAAAAGCTCCATTAATGAAATACGATCCCGATCACCCCGATGCAAATCCAGAAGGGTATGTGGCCTACCCCAATATAAACTTAATGGAAGAAATGACCAATATGATACAGGCCACTCGGGCCTATGAGGCCAATGTTTCGGCTCTGCAAGCATCTAAGGACATGGCTCTGAGCGCATTAGAATTAGGACGGTAAAAGGCTAACCAAATGACTGTTTCAAGTTAGGCTAGGTTTGAATTAGGTACTTTGTCAGATACTGGTTTTGGGTTAAAATAAATTATAGGCTTAAAGGATTTAAGCCAAAAGAGGAAGACCATGGACGGCGGTTTTACAGTTAAGAATTCGAATCAATTTTTGAATAATTCGAAATATCTTGATCAGAGATCACTCAGTATTACCTCGCCCTCGATTGATAGAGCCGGGGGAATAAACGGAACGGTCAGCCCGTCCACCGTAAATGAGCCAGGCAAATCTTTTGCTGACACTTTGAAAGAGGCTGTAAATAGCGTAAATGAATTATCGAAATCAAGCGACAAGGCTTCACAAGATTTGGCAACTGGCCGCACCGACAACGTCGCCGAAGTGATGTTAGCAGCCGAGAAAGCAGATGTTGCATTAAGAGTCATGGTGCAAGTCCGAAATAAAATTATTGATGCGTACAACGAAATTATGAAAATGCAAGTGTAGTTTCACACCGAGGTAATAGGAATGAGCAAATTGTTCGCCGGATTAGTAATGCAGTTCAGAGAATTTTTTAAAAACTTGGGACCCACCAAACGGATATCCGTTCTAATTGTTGGACTGATTGCCGCGGTCTCGTTTGTGTCTATTTTCTTTATGCTGTCTGGAAATGATTATGTGCCTTTACTGACAAATGTACCACCGGACCAAATGCCATCGATAGTGCAAAAATTGACGGAAAAAAATGTTCCGTTTCAATTAAAAGAAAACGGTAAAACAATCGCCGTTCCAAAAGAGCTTCTGCATTCTACGGAAATGACTCTAATGGCAGAAATTGGGTCAACTAAAATGGGATCGATCGGCCTTGAAATTTTTGATAAACAAGAGTTTGGCACAAATTCGTACGCACAAAAAATCAACTATCAGCGGGCTCTTCAAGGTGAATTAATTCGAGCGATAAATACTTTGACTGCAGTAAAACAATCAAAAGTTATTTTAGCTTTACCAAATAAAAAAACGTTTTTAGAAGAAGGCGGAAAACCGTCGGCCTCGGTCGTGATGGAACTCCATCAAGGCAAAGAATTATCTAGCGAACAAATTCGTGGTATTCGATATCTCGTCGCCAATGCTGTCGAAGGTATGGACCCCGACAGTGTTGCGGTGCTGGATGAACGCGGCAAAATGCTTTCTCAACATAGCGATGGCGCCACGGCCGGATCGTCTGAAATATTAGAATTGAAGCATAAGATTGAAAGGGAATATGAAACTCGTATCGAAAGTATTCTTTCAAAGGCCGTAGGCCAAACAAAAGTAGTCGCTAAAGTAGACGCAACATTAAACAATCGAATTGTATCTAGTGTTGAAGAAAGTGTCGATCCTGAAAAAACGGCTGTTAAAGCCCAGCAAAGTGAAGAAGAATCTCTTGATGGAGCACGCACTAATCCATCGGGTGTGCCTGGTTCCCGAAGCAATTTGCCGGGTGCTGAAGACAACACAGGGCAAGTTGGCTTCAAACAGGACGTAAAAAAAGAAATTAAAACCACAAATTATGAAGTCCCTAAAACAATTCGAAATATCAAAGAAGCCGCGGGAAATTTAGAAAAGATTTCAGTTGCGGTTGTCGTGGATGGTACTTTTCAGACTGTAAAGAATGAACAAGGCGTTGAAGAAAGCAAATGGTCTCCACGGTCGGTTGAAGATTTAAAAAAATATGAAGACTTAATTAAAAGCACGATTGGTTTTAATGCGGCTCGAGGTGATTCTGTCAAAATTGAAACTATTCAGTTTCAACCTGAAGACTTTTCAGACGCAGAAAAATTACTTACCAATCTAGAAAGACGAAAGCTTTTGCAAGCCTTGTTCAAATGGGCATTGTTGGCATTTTCTTTAGCTCTGTTGTTTATTCTTATAGTCAGACCGTTCATGCAATGGATTACAGATTCTTTTCAGGATTCTGTGGACGAAATGTTGCCGCGCACAATTGAAGAACTTGAAGAGCTTCAGTCCGTCGACAATACCCTGCCAGGAATGTCGGGTGCTTTGCCTGTGTTGCAAGAATCTATTGATCCAGATAAAGCCGAATCTGAGTTATTAAAAGATAGAATCATCACTTTGATGCAAAAAGATCAGGAAAAAGCCGCAAGTGCATTTGGAATGTGGCTTGTAAGAAAGGATGACCACAAGTGAAA
>JAYTTH010000100.1:0-8760 GCA_043745515.1 Pseudobdellovibrionaceae bacterium
AAAACTAAGTTTAAAATTCGCACCTAGTGATGAATATGCAACGATTGACCCGTGTATTGGGCTTTTACGCCTAAATCAGCCGCTTTCTGTTGTTTGAACAATTCTTTTGGCGATTTAATATCTAAAGCGTTTATTAACACTTGATCGACGTGATCAACCAAAATAACTTTCAATTCTTTTAAGACTTCTTTAGGAATATCTTTCAAATCTTTTTCATTTTCTTTTGGGCAGATTATGGTTTTAATTCCACCTCGATGAGCCGCTAGAACCTTTTCTTTTAAGCCACCTATCGGCATTACTTTTCCTCGTAGTGAAATCTCGCCAGTCATGGCAATCGTTCGCTTTACAGGAATTTTAGTAATGGCTGAAACAATACTTGTTGTTAATGCAATGCCTGCTGACGGACCATCTTTGGGAACGGCTCCTTCTGGCAAATGAATATGAACATCGATATCTGCAAAATATTCTTTTGCAAAACCAAACAATGGTCCACGTGATCGAACATAACTCATGGCCGCTGAACACGACTCTTTCATCACATCGCCCAATTGGCCGGTTACGGTGAACTTGCCTTTTCCGGGAACCACGCTTACTTCAACGGCTAACAGGTCACCGCCAACCTCAGTCCACGCCATACCGTTTGTAAGTCCGATTTCATTGGATTCCTCGATTTTGCCAAACTTGAATTTGTGGGCGCCCAACAGTTCAACAAGTTTAGTTGGAGTCACAATATAACCCTGCTTGGCTTTAACTGCCGCCGCTTTCTTTTTCTTGTCTGTTTTCATATCCTTCATGGCTTCCGACATTACTATATCTTTCGCCACTTTTCTGCAGACGTTTGCAATTTGCCTTTCTAGATTACGAACGCCCGCCTCACGAGTGTAATATCGAATAATATTTTTGACTGTCGAGTCTTGAATTTGTACCTTGTGATCTTTTAATCCATGATTTTCAATTTGCTTCGGAACTAAATAGTTTTTTGCAATATGAAACTTCTCTTGTTCAATATACCCTTCAAGACTTATCACTTCCATACGATCCAAAAGCGGACGAGGCACCGTGTGTAGCGTATTTGCTGTCGCGATGAACATTACTTTTGACAAGTCGTATTCAACTTCTAGGTAATGATCTTGGAAAGTATTATTTTGTTCAGGGTCCAAAACTTCAAGCATCGCAGATGACGGATCGCCGCGAAAGTCCGAGGCCATCTTGTCAATTTCATCCAGTAAAAGTAAGGCATTTCCTTTTTCCACTTTTCGAAGCGCTTGGATAATTTTTCCTGGCATCGCACCAACATAGGTTTTTCTATGACCGCGAATTTCAGCTTCATCCCGAACCCCGCCAAGTGAAATTCGTGCAAATGGTCTGTTTAATGAGGTTGCTATAGAGCGGGCAAGCGATGTTTTACCAACACCCGGAGGGCCCACTAAACACAAAATCGGTCCTTTGAGACTATTCGAGAGTTTCAAAACAGCTAAGTATTCCAAAATTCTTTCTTTTACTTTTTCCAAACCCCAGTGATCGTCATCTAATACGCGCTGAGCTTTTTTTATGTCATGGCTATCAGTCGAATAATCCTGCCAAGGCAATGACAATACCCAATCAATATAGTTCCTGACCACTGTGGCTTCGGCCGACATTGGGGACATCATTTTCAATTTTTTGACTTCCTTTAAAACTTTATCTTTCGCTTCTTGAGTCATTTTTTTTGCTTTGCACTTGTTTTCTAGCTCTTGAAGTTCGGCTTGATAATCATCCTTATCGCCTAATTCTTTTTGAATGGCCTGCATTTGTTCATTTAAATAATATTCTTTTTGAGATCGTTCCATTTGTTTTTTAACTCGAGTGCGAATTTTCTTTTCCACTTCTAGAATTTCAATTTCGCCAGTCATTATATTCAACAAATGCTCGAGCCGCTTTTCCGGTTCGAATATTTCCAAGACCTTTTGCTTGTCTTCAATTTTTAAATTTAATTGCGCAACGATAATATCCGCCAATTCGCCGGCGCTTTCAATCGATGTCACTCGCATTAATATTTCAGGTGGAATTCGCTTGTTCAATTTCACATAAGTCTCAAAAGTAGCTTTCACCGATCTTACTAGGGCCTGAGCTTCTACCTGTGATTCGACTTCTTCTGGAATTTCTTCATATTTTACTACAAAAAAGTTTTCGTTGTTTACAAAGTCTTTAATTTTTACACGTCGCTTGCCTTCGACTAAAACTTTTACAGTTCCATCTGGTAGTTTTAGCAGTTGAATGATCGTCCCGATCGTTCCAACTGTATAAATGTCTTTTGGTTCAGGATTATTAGTTTTAGCATCCTTTTGAGCGGCTAAAATAATATCTGATTGCTTACTGATCGCCTCTTCAAGCGCGTTGATACTTTTTTCCCTACCAACAAAGAGGGGCATCATTAGATGCGGAAATATTATCAGGTCTCGCAGCGGTAATAAAGGCAATTCCATCGTCTTTTGTTCTGCCATACATCCTCCTGGCTAATGATCAGGGCCCTCATAGACCCTTCTTTTAGTATAAGGAGGTTTTTATCCGACTGCTATTGATTTTATTTATTTTATTTATTAACCGGCCATGAAAGATTCAATGTCTTTGATTTCTTTCGGTGCGTCTGAAGTCATGACATCATGCCCATTTGTCGTAATTAAAATATTATCTTCAATTCGAACACCAATCCCCCGATATTCACTAGAAACATCTTTATCTGTTTCTGGAACATAAAGTCCTGGCTCGACGGTAAAGCACATGCCAGCTTCGATGGACCGCGGCTGACCGTTAACAAAATACAGTCCAGCGTCATGAACATCTAGACCCAGCCAGTGACCGATGCCGTGAGGATAATATTTTCTATGGGTATTAGAAGAAATTATATCCTCTTTGCGTCCAGACAAAAACCCAAGCTCTAACATCACGTCAGTCAATAGGGATGCTCCCTTTTCGTGCAAATCTTTAAACAAAATACCTGGTTTCAAATTATTTATAATTTCTTTTTGGACATCTAAAACATGTTGATACACTCGAGCTTGTACTTCGGTAAATCGCCCATTAACGGGAAATGTACGCGTGATATCACCAGTGTAATAATTAAATTCTGTTCCCGAATCAATTAATAATAAATCACCATCTTGGCAGGTTTGATCATTAAAATTATAGTGCAACGTCGTCGCATTATTTCCCGACGCAACGATTGGACAGTAGCCTTCACGAGCTGAACCCTGGCTTAAATAAAAATGGGTCATTACCGCCTGCACTTGTCGCTCGGAAACGCCTGGTTTTACAGATTTCATGGCCAACCGATGGGATTCTGCTGAAATTCTACACGCTTTTCTTTGATTCAAAATCTCTGCATCGGATTTAAATAATCTTAGTTCGCCTAAAAATACATCGGCATCTAAAATAGGCAGCAAACCAATACCAGAACGCGGTGAAGATAACCGTAAACTATCTAGTGCAGTTAAAAATCGTTTATCAAATTCTGGATTTTTCAAAAGTCTATAGTATACAGAGTCATATCCTTTCATAAGCTTAGGAAATTGTTCTTGAAACTCTTCAATTGGGTAACATTTGTCGACCTGAAATACCTCTTGCGTCATTTCTGGGCCATAGCGAAACCCGTCCCAGGTTTCACGCTCGACATTTTTTTTTCGCACAAACAATACACTCTCGGGGAAGGAACCAGGCTTTAAAATTAAAACAGATTCGGGCTCTTCAAAGCCAGTTAAATAATACAAATTGGAATCTTGGCGATAGGGAAAATGCACATCGTGATTACGAATTTGCTCCGGGTGTGACGCCACAACCAGCGCCCCTTGTTTTAGTTTTTTTAGAACGGAATCACGACGTTTTTTAAAAATCTCTACGCTTTCTGTTGGTTTTCTCATAGTCCTAGTTTCCCCGCTAATTCTCTGACTGGGCTGGCCGCTTGTTCAGATCCTTTTATCATCATATCGCGTTTGTTTTCAAAGTCTAGAATACTATACCCATCCAGGTCCACAGTGATCATATAATCCGCACTAGCACTGTCTTTGACCAGCTGGCTTGCAATTTCTGACCAGACTAGATTTTCCATAGATTCGGCATCGTTCAAAGGAGTTTTTGCTGGATTTCCGCCAAGAACGTTTACCAAAACTATGTAATTAGCACCTTGTTTTCGCAAATGATCAGCCATCGCTTTGACTTCGCGAATAGCACTTAAATTTTTCTGATATGGCTTAAATAATGGGGGATAAGGAATGCAATACGGCAGCAAAGCTTCTAGCAGACCGTTGTTCATCATAAACATTTTATTTTTTTGCAAATTTAAGGCTGGACAGGAAAACTGTTTTTTTAAGTCTTCTGTTTTCAAATTATGAAATGCCGTTTTAATTACACTGGCTACAGCCTGAAATTCACCGAGTTTTTTTCCTGAAATCATATTTTTTTTAATAATATCATCGCTTTTTATTTTAAACATTTGCCATTCTACATCATTAACAGACCCATGCCACGCAAACAAACTGGCTACTAGAGCCCCCATCTCGACCCCAGCGACATTGAAAATTGGGATTTTATTTTTCTGAAACTCTTGAAGGACTCCGATTTCTCCGTAAGTTCTGCCGCCACCTGGACCAAAAATTAATCCTACTTTTGGAATTCTTGGAATAGGCCGAGGTTTTACGTTAGGTTCAATTTCATCGGGAGCCGTATTGTCATCGGGAAGAATTCTAGCATCATCCTTTTCTGCCACCGTTGACGGCTGCACTGGCAACCCGTTTGGATTGTCTTTTGGCTTAGTCGTTCCTGATTTGTCAGAGCCCGACTTTTCACCTTCAGGCCGTGTAATGTCTCGCCTGGGTGTTTCTGCCCGATGCGGTGTCTGACAACCCATTATTGCGAGGAAACCGACTAAAATAACTAATTTCATTTAAAAAACTCCTACCGTGTTCACATTTGCTTTATTTTGATAATTATAGCAGTTCATTTTGCCGTGAGGAAAAGAAAAAATTCGTGATTTCCATCTTTTCCCTGGATGGACGAAGAAAAGTACTTTTCTAATTTAAAACCGAAACCATTAGATGCTTCCACCATCTGTCGTTCCAATTCTAAATACTGAGAGGAATCTTTGACAATACCCTTGTCATTTAAAGCCGCAGGACCCAATTCAAATTGGGGCTTCACGAGCGCCAGTAAATGTCCATTTTTAGCAAGCACTGGTTTTAACTTTGGCAATATAAGTCGAATACTGATAAAGGCGACATCCATACAAATAAAATCAAACCCATTTTCTGGAATCAAGTCTTGGAATTGTTTATTTTCATCTAGATATCGAGCATTTGTTTTTTCTAAAAGCTTAAATTGAGAATTATTTTTAATTGTGGGATGCGTTTGGTCCTGGCCAACATCTATTCCAAGTACGGATTCGGCGCCCGATTTTAGTAAAAAATCAGAAAATCCACCTGTCGATACCCCGACATCTAAGCAGCGTTTATTTTTAAATTCTAGCCCCAGCTCGGCGGCCGCGCCTTTTATTTTGTGCCCGGCCCTTGAGACAAATTCGCTGGCAAACCCATCTTCTATATAAAAAATGCTGTCCAGAGGAAGCTCTTCACTGGGCTTTATCACAAGGCGATGTACATCTTTAAATATTAAGTAAATTTGTCGATTTTTTATCATTTCTTGCGCACGTGTTCGGGTAGACACCAGGTTTTTTTTAACTAGTAAAAGATCAACTCGCATATTTACTTTTCACGCTCTGAGTTCCATTCCAGAAACTGGGTCAATCGACTAGTCTTATCATCAGCTAGTCCACGCTGGCTGCTAAATATGGCGATTTTTTTACCAATTTCCTGATGAATCTGATTTAAAAATAAAGTCAGCTCTGTGTTTTCTTTGAAAAAATAGGACAAGTTCTTCTGAGAGCCCTTGTCTTGGGCGCTGTCTAAAATATCGTCTTTTACCTGAAAAGCATAACCCAGCAAAACCCCGATCTCTTCAAAGGATCGCAAGTCCGAAGTTTTTAATCCCTTAAGATGCGCCGGCCCCATAAAAGAGCCACTTATCAAAGCCCCGGTTTTTAATATATGAATATGATTTAAATGCGAAATCGAATACAAATTCGTCGCTATAGAGGCATCTAAAGAAATGTCATAATATTGCCCTAAAATCATGCCATTCAATCCCGATATCCGGGCCAAACTATTTATTAACGCACTTAAATTGGCGCGAGGCGGGTTGTAATACTTTGCCAGCAAGCCAAAGGCTTCAGTCAATAGCGCGTCACCAGAAAGCAAAGCCAGGGCCTCGCCATACACCTTGTGATTGGTGGGCTTTCCCCGGCGAACGTCATCATTGTCCATGCTGGGTAAATCGTCATGAATTAATGAATAGGTATGAATCATTTCAAGTGCCATGGACCATCCAAAAACCGATTCAATTTCAATTTCGAGGTAGTCCGCAGCTGCAAAAGTTAACAAGGGCCTAAATCGCTTACCGCCAGAGAAAAAAGAATATTCAATGCTTTTGAACTGAGCATTCTCGACGACGGCTTTTTGTAATGGTGTCACATTTTTTAGATATGACTTTTGGATGTCGTCTACCGCAGCCAAAGTGCCCGTCATAGATTGCTCTGTTCGTGCGAACAGAGTCTGCAATTCGGTCCTACAGAATTTTTCGAAAGATTCGAGTTCTCTCGAATAGGAATTCATTTTTAATTGTCTTCGCTTGCAAATGGCTCGGTGACGGGTTGACCGTCTTTATCAAAGCTCATCAATTTTTTAACTTTCAATTCGGCTTCTGTTAATTTTGAATTGCATTCCCGAGATAGCTTTACGCCTTCTTCGAAGAACTTTAAAGAATCTTCTAGGCTTATGTCGCCTTTTTCCATCTTACTGACAATGTCTTCAAGTCGTTTTAAATTTTTTTCAAAATCCATATTCTATCCCTTTCTGATTTCACTGATATTGCTAATTTCTTTAATTTTAATTTCTACAAGGCCTTCGCTTAGCCTCACCACTAGAGGCTGAGCCGCTTCAATTTGCTTGGACGAGCGTACAACTTGATCATTTTGAGTCACAATTGAATATCCACGATCCAAAACTTTTAAGGGACTTATCGAATCCAATACGGCCATCCGACTTTCTAGCTTATAGCGAGCATTCTGAACGTTTTTCTTGATCATTATTTGAAGATTTTTAAGCAAATGGCCAATTTCATTTCTAACGTTATCTAATTTGTCTTGTAAATTGGGCATACGTTCCGAAAGCATTTCTATCTTATGCCTGTGTTTCAAAAACAAATCGCTCATGGCGCCCTGAAGGCGCGTTAATAATTCATCATTGCGTAAAGACAAATCTTGAAGCTTTTTTTGCGGATCAACCAAGCGAAGTCGCAGATTTTCTAATTGAGATATCAACTTTTTAATTTTTCGATCCAGCAGAACATTTATTAACTGACTTAAATGAATCAACCGCTGATGAAGCTCTTTTGAGCTTTTGGCCACTAATTCGGCCGCAGCCGACGGCGTAGGCGCGCGCAGATCAGCCACAAAATCAGAAATAGTAAAATCAATTTCATGTCCTATCGCCGAAATTGTAGGCACTGGCGATTCTGAAATTAATCGCACCAAACGTTCATCATTGAATGCCCAAAGGTCTTCAATCGACCCGCCACCTCGGGCCAAAACAATGACATCCACGTTCTTAAGTCGCCAAGCTGATCGCAAAGCTTCCATTATTTTTTCGGCAGCGCCGTCGCCCTGAACCAGGGTTGGGATTAATATGACTTCTAAAAAAGGTGCTCGTCGAGCCACTATTTGTATAAAATCTTGAATTGCGGCCCCAGTGGGCGAGCTGATCACTGCAATTTTATTTGGATGCATTGGAATGCCGCGCTTGCGAGACGATTCAAAAAGGCCTTCAGATTTTAATTTATTTTTTAGATCCTCAAACGCTTTCTGCAAAGCACCGGCCCCAACAGGTTCCATGTGTTCGCACAAAATCTGGTAACTGCCGCGGGGTTCGTACACACTGATGCGGCCTTTAACCAATACTTCCATGCCGTCTTGAACTTTAAAGCGAATTTTTGAATTAAAACCGCGAAACATGACTGCTGAAATCTGCGACTTTCCATCTTTCAAAGAAAAATAATAATGGCCCGAAGTGTGAGCTTTAAAATTGGAAACTTCCCCCCGCAACCAGATGGAAATCATCTGGCCCTCAAGCAATTGTTTGATCCGTAGATTTAATTGTTCAACAGATAAAACAGCGATGTCTGCAGCCTGACTTTGTACCACTGAATTCTGGGCATTTAATGGTAAATTGAGGTCGCTTGTTCTGTTGTTTTCCATTGGACATGGACACTAATGGGCCGGGCCCGAAGTGTCAACTTAGGTTGATTACCAAATTCTGTAAGGACCACAGTCCGCCCACAAAAAAACAGGTCCAAGCCAGCGGCGAATGGGATTTCAACTGCAAGATAAATAAATTTGATTGTTGTCCCGCAAAAGTACGTAAAAACGGCCCCTCTATCGCCAAAAGTACCATAAATCCATAGAAAAACACAATGAACGGAAAATAGTAATCTAATAGAACCAAATTCATACATTTTATTCGGAAAATAATTATTTTCTTGGAGTCCTGTTTTATTGAAAATTCCAGAAAAATACGCTAGTATTTAGGGATAGGTTCGACGACGTAAAACTCATCGAAAATAAACCTTACAAGCAAAGCATTAGGGGGCTGTCCCTGACAATGGTGTGCATGCCCAGCT
>JAYTTH010000101.1:0-31377 GCA_043745515.1 Pseudobdellovibrionaceae bacterium
ATGGCCGCTTTTAGCACATTGCTCGGAATTGCTTCAAATGAAAAGCCGCTAACTATGTGTAACTTGGTCGAACCTTAGCCAACCGTATAGGCATATAAACTAATTTTGTTAAAATTTAAAAAATATTCACTTTCATTAATAATTTCACGAATTATGTCAGTGCTGGTAGCTTCTTTAAAATTCACATCTTCTGTTTTATAAAAATTTAGCAATTTTCGAACAATTAGCGACATTCGCTGAGAGTTTTTGGTCATTGAATTTAAACTTTTTCTTACCAGTTCCGAATTGAATTCCTTTTTTGATGCGCTATCTAACAGTAAATCAATATTGCCTACAATAACGCTCAAAGGGTTATTCAATTCGTGAGCAATACCCTGAGCCAATCGACCTAAATCTGCTAGCTTGGCCGAACGCAAATTTTGATTTATTAAAAATTCACGTTCTTGTTGCTTTTCTCTAACCTCTGAAAGATCAATCAAGGAAAATACAAGAACCTTCATTTTGGTAACCTGTACCGCTTTGCAAAACACATCCACTGGGCACTTCCGACCGGATCGGCGTTTGATCTCTAAATCTTTTTCGCTGATTCTAACTGAATTTTTATCCCCGTCTGCAAGTGAAATAATAGCATCAATTTTTTTCCGATTTTGGGCCACAAAAAGATCGAATATTTCTTTATCTCTAACTTGGTCCAAAGTTTTTCCGGTTAGTTCTTCAAAGTATTCATTGCAATACAAAATAAGACCTGACGCTGGATTTAGAATCAGGATGGGAACGGCAAATAGATTTGAAATTTCAGAAAAATCAGAGAGGCTCAATTTCATACTTACCTATCGGGGAAATCGAACAATTCTTACTTTAGTCAAAGGTCCAGTTTTTATCTTTTAAAATCGACCGAAACTATGTCTATGGTGCGTATAGCTCTTTTTTTGGTCTGTGTTGGATTCGCAGGCGTTTACCTATTCAAAATAGAAGAACGGTCTGTAGATAACGGATTGGTGTGTCAATACCAAGCGGAAGACCTGATTTTAATCGGGCAAAATCATCTTCTCAAATTTAGAAGGCTTCTTCCGGAAATATTTCCTGAGGATCGTTTTAAAACTCTGTCGTCCAAGATTGCAAAAACTGAAGAAGGATCTAGCCATGGGATAAACTGTGATTCTGAATTAAACACAGATTTTAGGAAGTCTCCCCTATATGATCTAAGAATGGCGCTGTTCCCCATTTATCCCAGTTCATTACGGACTTTAGCAGCTATTGAAGATACTTTGGGCGAAGAAAGGCGTTTTATTTCTCAGGTTAAAATATTGAAAAAAGAACTTTTAAAAGAACACGATCGATTTGAAAATTTCCTTCAAGATTGCACTAGAATTAGAAGTTTCGCAGATCAAATTCTACTATTGAAAAGCCATTTAAAAATTGAAAAGCGCCCTCGTAAGCCAGCCTCATCTACAAAATGGCAATCGACTGAATTCAGTATGAATAGAAATATTTCTAAACAAATTAATTATGCTCGCAAGAACTTGTCCGAAAATGAAAAGTTATTTCAATACAAATGGAAAATTTATTTGGACCATAATTTTGGAAAGGCGTTATGCCAATATTGAAGATCTTTTTTCACTTAATAGCGTTCAGTTGGTCTGCCGAGGTTCCCAAATGTGAAGATAAATCGGCTGATCAGAAAGTTAAAAGCGGTTTCAGTGTCCAGGGTGGCAATCGAACTTTAGAGGCCATAGAGTTTTATAGCACCGCTATCAAAACTGATTCGAACTGCAGTGACGCCTACTATGAGATCGGTTGGTCCTACTGGAAGTTAGGCGAATGGCAAAAAGTTGTAACGAACTGGGAAACTGCGCAGAAATTGGATCCCGGGCACAAGCTAATTCCTCAATTTATGCCAGCGGCAAAAGAGAATTTGAAAATTGTAAACAGCGGTGCCAAGACTAACCAATTTAGAAAAAATGTAGAACTATTCAGTCAGTCCTTGCCGGAAGAGTCACCCGTCAAACTCAGCCTTGTGCATCGCTGGCAGTCCTATAATCCCAAACCAGAATACACTAAAGATCATTATGACCAGGACATTTTTTCACCCAAATCTGTATCATTTTCTGATACTTCTGATTTGGCTTTTGTTCAATCATTAGAAGGATCGGAGACACTTTTTTTTAAAAGTGATGGTTCAGAAAAGCAGGCAGTCATCAAACACAGATTTAGTAAGAAAGAGGTCTCAGACTTAGCCGATAAAAATCCTCCTTTTGGTTATAGAAAAGACACTAAGATGGCCGAGGGGTTCAGCGGTAAACCCGTAGAAAGTGTCACGACTCACAAAGGTAAATATTTGTGGACGACCTATTATCGAAAAAATTATGACCAAATGGGCCAGCTGACGTCTGCCGTCGCGATCATTGATATTACCGAAAAAAAAATTGTTAGACTAATGGGAACTGGACCAATCTCAAAATATATTGAAAAATCTCCGGATCAAAAGTGGCTTGGTATTTCAAATTGGGGCGACAATACAGTGGGGATTTACAATATTCAAGCGGCCAGCTTTGAAGGATTCAAAGAACATCAGTTATTAGTTGTAGAAAAAAGGCAGTCTTTAAAAAACTTGAAAGCGAATCGTGACAAAGACTGTGGATTTTGCGTTCGAGGATTGGCTTTCAGTCCAGATAGCCAATACCTATTTGTGACCCGCATGAAAGGCGGGGGAATCAGTATCTTCAAATTGGGTAAATACGACAAATTTGAATTTCTTGGCACTGTGATGGGCCTGCAGCCGGGTCCAAGAGACATACATTTTTCCAAAGATGGTAAGGATATATTTATAGGATGTAATTCTTCAGGCACAATCGTCAAAGTGGGTTTTAAGGAAATGATTGGGCTATTTGAAAAATCTAGGGGGCAAAAAATTGATATAAGTGGATCCGATTTTAAATTTGTAAAAAAATTTATTGGACTAGGAGTACGTAGTTTTAAAGTTCACCCTAAATTTGACTATCTATTTTTGACATCAAACAATGGCAGCGAAGTTATAATTGCCAAAACGTCGGATCTGTCGGTTTTAGGGCGCGTTCCGGTTGACTCGTACCCTGTCGGACTGTCTATTTCTCCGGATGGTAAGTACTTGTGGGTAACTTCACAAGGCAAGGAATCGCAGGGTGGAAACTCGGTGTCAGTGTTCCTAATAACTGAGTATCTAAAAAATCAAATTAAACTTTAGCCTAAAATTTTTGGCGATAAGGCTATTGGAATAATTACCATAAACGTCGTATTTTTTTCCGCTTTATCATAGTAAAATTCACCAAAATGCTGCTCGATAATAGATTTAGAAATACTTAAACCAAGTCCAGTGCCCTTTCCAGTTGGTTTCGTGGTAAAAAATGGTGTCATGATTTGATCGACAACATCTTTATCAATACCAAGGCCGCTATCTTTTAGTTTAATTGATGCTTTGCCACCCACTAGCTCAGCTGAGACTTCTATCCATTTCTCTTTTTGCGATTCGATCGCATAAATAGAGTTGTTAACAAGATTCAAAATGACTTGCGACATTTGGGCTGGATGGCACTCAATCCATATGAGTTCGCTCGGCAAAGTAAAACGAATTTCAATTCCATGAGTACGACATTTAGTTTCGCACAAAGAAATCGTTTCTTTTATTATGTCTTGAATGGTTGCCATTTCCTTTGGATCACCAGCATCATTTCGCGCTATTTGACGTAGGCCTTTTATGATTTCAGAAATTCTAAAAACTGTTTTATAGATTCTTTGTAATCCAATTTCGAATTTAGTTTTATCGGCTTGCGGCAGATTTTGCGCCTCGATTGCTTTTGAAAGCTGGGTTACCTGCGCTGAAATGACGGCCAATGGATTATTAATTTCATGGGCTAAGCTACTAGACATTTCACCTAAAGCCGCCATTTTCGCCGCGGACTGCAAGGCCATTTCGTTTTGTCGCTGATCGTGAATATCAAGAGTAATCGCAATCACAATGGAATCATCTTCTTCCATTCGTTTTAAAATCAGCAGATACAATTTGGTGATCCCACCAATCATTAAAGACACTTCTTGGGTTACACTTTTTTGTCTTGATTGCTCGAAGAGTTCGTAAACTGTAGAAAAAGAATTATTAGTTCGCGCAAAACCTACTGTTGATCCTACAAATTTTTCAGCGGGAATTCCACTGTATTGGCAAACTAGGTCATTTACATAGATATACTTGTTATTTTTTATCATGGACACAGCACCGGGAAACGAATTGATAATTAATTTCATTTCGTTTCTTTGATGAAGTACATTAAACCATTGTTTGCAATAGTCCCGGCGTACAATTGAAATCAGAACATAAAACATGGCCAAGGAAGCGAAAATAAATCCACTATTTAGATCTGATTCCTTGTTGAGTATGAAAAATAAAAGTGGTCCCATCATAATCTGACTTCCAAATAAATAGTAATCTCGCTTTGAAAGCGCCAAACTAAAAGACACCGTGGCCAACATCCCTGAGAAAATCATGTTTATCAACGTAACGATTTTCATGTCTCCGTGGTACAAATCCAGTACCATGTAAATCAGGTACGACCATAATGCTGCCGTGAGCGTGATCATAAAACTGAAAATTAAATGCCATTTTTTAAGAGTAAAAAGATCAAAAGAAATCAAATGAATCCACCGAATTAAACTGACAAACAATATCAAGCCTACCAAAACCGAGAAGCCAAACTTAAGTCCATAAAGACTTTCAACAGTTACCAAAACCAATAGTGAAAACAATATGTTAATTGTTATTCCCAAATAGGATCGATTTTTTGTCTCAATAAGGATCTCGCGATAAATGGACTGAAATTTAGCCAAATTTTGACTCATATCCCATTCTCGATTTTATAGGACCAAAGACAAGTAAAAAAGATGCCAAAATTATTCATTCTTATCTCAAAATAGTCCAAAAAAGTACTTAGGTCCTAGGCCAATAGTCCGATAGATTAACATGGCAAATTTCAAACTGCGTCTGTTGGCTTTACTATTGGTAGGTATTTCTATTTCCTGCTCTAAGAGTGGCGGCGGGGGCGACCAAGGTTCAGCATCCCCTAGCGCTTCTGAAAGTGCCAATTGTCTAGAAGTAAAAATCTACGGAAATCCTATTTCAATATCAGGCACGGCCACTTATCAGTATCGACAAGCCGGCGCAACCAATAGCAGCCAAGGCTTAATCTATGCTTTGACAGGAAATCCAGTGAGTGCTGTGATTCCATTCGCGGAAGTTCAAGTTCTAAATGGTAATGGTGATATCGTTCAATGCAGTAACACGGATGCTAGCGGTAATTTTTCTCTTCAAGTAGATAAAAATATGGGCGGCCTGCGTGTACAAGTTTTATCGCGAGCCTTCAATGCGAAATTAAAAATCAGTGTTTTGGAAGACACAAGTCTCAATCAACCCTATTCCGTTGAAACGGCTGTAACATCTGGCAATGACCCAATTTCTGGAGTCCAAATTATTGCTTATGCGCGGTTGTCTCAATCGGCAAAATTGGAAGGCGGCGCTTTTAATATTTTGGCTTCTATTTATAAAGCCAATCAATATATCAGGACTCAAATCACAGATCCTAACTGGACAGCAGAAAAAGTCACAGTGTATTGGAAAGCTGGTTTTAATCCGTATTCTTATTTTGGATATCCTAATAACCTTCTTTCGTTTTATAAACCGGGCGAGCGCAAACTTTATATTCTTGGCGGTAAAGACGGCAACGTAAGCCAAGTGGATACCGATCATTTTGACCCGAGCGTAATTGTTCATGAATACGGTCATTTTCTAGAAGACGTCTATGGCAAAACAGATTCTCCTGGTGGCTATCACAACGGTGACGCAGTCATCGATCCCCGTTTGGCATGGAGTGAAGGCTTTGCTAACTTTTTTCAGGCGGCAGCTCAAGGGACAAACTATTATTTAGACACGTCGGGATTTTGCAATGACCCACAAGAAACTGGCACTTGTGCACAGAATGTTTATTTTAAATTGAATGATGATGGAACCACCACTCTTTATGATAGATCTGCAGGCGCAGGAGAAGGAAACTTCCGTGAGCTTTCCATTACGCGAACACTTTTTAAAATAATATCGACCGCGTCCGCATCGCAACCTTATGGCGCGGGAATTCCATTTAAGGAAATTTGGAATGTTTTTATAGATCCAGCGTATGGATTTCATTCGTCTTCAAAAGTATTTCGATCGGTTCACTTGCTAAATTACCGACTAGATCAAATCGTCAGTAGTTCCTATTCGGGAAATACCACGTATTGGAATGCGGTTCTTGGGAATGAAATGCAGCAAAAAACTTTTAAAGAATATAATAATACGGTTTCTGAAACGACAATCAATACATGCGCGCTAAAAGACCTCTCCCCAGTCGCCGATAAAACAGCATGCTATGGAAACCAGTGTCCGATCTACAAAATGTCCAATCAGCAGCGATCTAACGATTTTTATCGTCTGGATGTCACACAGTCAGATATCGATTCGAATACTACTGTTCAAATTGCTTATTTCCAATGCAATGCCTCGGTGACAAACGCCACTGGCCCCAGCGATTCAGGCTGCTCAACGGGAATAACTTCTAATGTCGATTTAGATTTGTATTTATATAGGCAAGGTTACACTTATTTTGACGAATATAAAGAAAAAGAGTCGGGTCTTCAAAGCGATGACATAGTTAAGAAAAGCACGCGCGCATTTGGTTCTTTAGAAAACGGTTCGGAATCGATAACCTTGGGTCAGCTGACTCCGGGGGTTTACTTGCTTGATGTCAAAGCGAATACGTACGGTAAAACATCGGCAGCTGTTGGCGTAAACGCAAAATACAGAGTTCAAAAAATAACAGGGTCTAACCAGAGGGATCTATGTCCAACCTATTAAAAAAATATAGAAGCGGCCTGCTAACATTTGGTTTCGTTTTTATCGCAATGTTTGGCGTTGGGTATGTCTCTGCCGACTATCTGGTTTTTCCAGATTCCGTTACTCAAAGTGCTAATTTAAGTTCAGTGTTGATGCATGCTAAAATGGGTAAATCATTATCTTTTGTAAATGTTCAGCTTGAATCCAACGAAGTTCCCGACGGTCCAAATGAAGTCGCCGAAATTTCAGGATTTATAACTCTTTTAAAAACATCCAACAACGTCATTACTTATGAATGGCTTTTACCCGAAGGCGTTACTATAATCGAAGGCGACAAAGAAGGACGAATAGAATCCGTCGCAGCTGAAGTCCCTGTGACTGTAAAAATAAAAGTGAACGGCTATACGAAAGCCGAAAAAAAATTAATTAGCTTATCTGGCACTACTAAAATCGGTGAAAACGCTTTCAGCAATGTGGCCATTTTATCAAGTCGTCCAGAAGATTCGCATGAATTCATTGCCAGGCAGCGATTTGACTCAGAAAAATTGCACCGCTTAGATTTTTCAAGTGAAAGCCCAAAAGATCTAAGATCTGACGATTCGAAAATACAAAGATAGAAAAAATCTTATAGAAAAGAACAGGCAAATCCGCCCTTACATAGGTATTACTTCAATTTTTTCGTTAAATTGCTCGCGTAAAATGCCTTCGATAGCCATTAGCGTGCCTGAAGTCGAACTGGGGCATGTTCCGCATGCACCTTCATATAGGACATATAGTTTATTGTCTTCATATTTAATTACCGCCAAATCCCCACCGTCTCCTTGAAGACCTGGGCGAATAGTGTTGTCCAGAATAGTTTCGATTTGCTGAACCTCTGGTGACAACGATTCTCGAGCTAATTTTTTTTCATCGACTTTGGTTTGCAAAGGATTGTGCATCGGCATTCGAGTTTCTAGAACGGCCGTCACGTTTTTATGAATGTCGTCAGGTTCACAATCAAAGGCATGGGTCACGGTTACAACATTCTGAAAAAAATGGACCTGTCTGATGCCCTGAATTTCAAATAAGCTTCGCGCAAGTAAATTATTTTCGGCTTCTTTTGAGTCAGCATAGGTTGCTTTTCCGTCAGATAAAACCGTTTTATTTAGAACAAATTTCCAGGCGTTTGGATTCGGAGTTTCTTGTATACGAATCAGTAAATCAAAATTTTCATTCATAACAATATTTCCTTTGCTTTTTTCACACTGGACACCAATGCCGCAATATCATTTTCATTATTGTAAATTGAAAAGGTCGCGCGAACTGTGCCCGTGATATTCAATGCCTTCATCAAAGGCTGTGTACAATGATGCCCGGACCGCACGGCGACGCCCTGCTGATCCATTAACGCAGCAACATCGGAATGATGTGCGCCTGCTAAATTAAATGAAATGATTGGTGCCTTGTTTTCTTTGGCCCCATAAACTACAACACCATCAATTTTTTCTAATTCTCTGGTGGCGAGGTTGTTTAAATGATCTTCATGGGCGCGCAACCAAAGCGGGTCTATACCTTTGAAAAATTCTATGGCAGCCATAAGTCCAATAACTCCAGCGATATGAGGAGTGCCAGCTTCAAAACGAAATGGCGCTTTTAAATAAGTCGTTGCTTGCTCGGTAACTTCGGAAATCATTGACCCACCCGCCTGATAAGGCGGCATTTGTTCTAGAATTTCTTTCTTCGCATACAAAATACCAATTCCAGTGGGACCAAAAAGCTTATGACCAGAAAACACTAGAAAATCACAATCTAAGGATTGAACGTCGATTGCTTTTTGAGCAACCAATTGGGCTGCGTCCACCAATACTTTGACGGAAGCCTGCCGTGCCATTTTAATGACCGCATTCAAATCAGTAAAAGTTCCCAGAGTATTCGAACACCCAGTTATTGCTATCATTTTTGTTTTAGTAGAAATTAGATTTTGCAAGTGTTCCAAATCTAATTGACCATCTTGTTTTAAATAAACAAACTTTATTACAATCCCTTTTTCGGCCTTTAGAACATGCCAAGGAACTAAGTTTGCGTGATGCTCTAAAATCGATAAAATAATCTCGTCGCCCTCTTTTAAAAAGGAACGACCGTAGGAATTAGTCACAAGATTCACAGACTCTGTTGTTCCGCGGGTAAAAATAACTTCAGAGTCTTCACGAGCATTGATAAAACCCGCTACTATTCGGCGGGATTTTTCAAATTCATCAGTTCCACGCTGGCTCAAGTAATGCGCTCCACGATGTACATTAGCATTTTCAAAAGAATAGTACTTATTGATCCGCTCAATCACAGGAATTGGTTTCAAAGTTGTGGCACCGCTGTCTAAATATACCAAATCTGCACCATTGACCTTTTGGACCAAAGCGGGAAATAGCGATCGAATGGCGTTTACGTCTTTAATCAAATTAAGGCCTTTAGTTGAGCCGTCCTGTGGCTGGCCATTTGCGAAAGAAGCTCGCTTGAAAAATAGCTCTTTAATTCCTCTGACTCGAGTCGAAAAATAATTTCATTTAAAAACCCTTGCCCTAAAAGCTCTATGGCTTTGGCGCGGCTTATCGAACGGGACTGAAGATAAAAAATTTCGTCCTCTTGAACTTGCCCCATGGTTGATCCATGACTGGCCTTAACGTCATCCGCGTAGATTCTCAAAACCGGTTTGCTATTTACTTCGGCACGGTCCGATAATAGTAAATTTTGGTTTAATTGTGCCGAGTCTGCTTTGACTATGCCTTGAGCTATATAAACAGTGCCTGAAAATACGCTGTGTGATTCATCATCTAGCAATGCCTTATAGACTTGTTCGGATTGGGAATGACTTTGATTGTGGCTAATAAGTGTTTGACTATCGCAATGCTGTTTCCCTTTTAAGTAGGACGCCCCAAGAATTTTGGATTGGATATGTTCCCCGTTTAGATTTAAAACCAATTCATGGCGAGTGACCAAAGCGTTAAAATTTAATTCAAAATATTTTACGTTTGAAACTGATGATGCCGACATTGTTACGGTGTCAAAATGATAAGAATTCGCACTTTGATCAATATGGTTGACCAAAGTTAATCGCGCATCTTTTTCAATATCAAATAAAAAGTGACCATTATTAAAGTAACAAGATCGCTCTGTGCCGGCATGAGTAAGTATAATCTGAGCTTCTTTATTAGCTTTCAAAACTACTTTAATTTTAGGTGAAACTATTAATTCCGTAGAAATTGCAACCGCGGTAAAATTGAATATTTGAAGCGGTAATTCTTGATTATCTTTAATAAGTATCTCAACCGGATTCAAATTATAAATATCATTTAGGGACCGAAATAATTTTGAACCATCATCCGCCGATTGGGTTTTTATTTCCAATTTCTGATCCAGAACAATTGAATTAGAATTAAATTTCGAAAGCTCTAAAATATAGAATCCATTTATAAAAACTATCTTCTGCACATTCGGAATAGTTTTTTTCTGCAAAATCGTTTTAATTTCAGCGGTAATTTGAGGGGCATTCAATGCCGGTTTGAAATTAAATTCATTTAAGAAATTTAGCGATGTGTTTCTCCAAGCTTCCTCTTTGCGAGTAGGCAAACCTTGCAAAACTAATTGGTCTTTTGAACGCAACTTAGAATCCAAATCAACAGCAGATCTGGTCTTTTTTGCTTCATTTAAAAAAGAATCAAACGAGTTCAATATGTTCATTGCAAAAATCCATCATAGCCGTTTTTCTCAAGCTCTAGCGCTAGCTCTGGCCCGCCAGTTTTGACAATGCGACCCTGATGCAACACATGAATAAAATCAGGTTTAATATAATCCAAAAGACGCTGATAGTGGGTAATCAGAACTATGGCGTTATTTTTTGATTTAAATTTATTTACACCTTCAGAAACTACCTTCAGGGCGTCGATATCAAGCCCCGAATCGGTCTCATCGAGGATTGATAAACGAGGCGCCAAAACAGCCATTTGTAGTATTTCATTTTTCTTTTTTTCGCCACCAGAAAAGCCCGAGTTCACTCCCCGTTCTAAAAAATCGGAACGAAGTGATATAATTTCCATTTTTTTATCCAAATATTTTCTGAACTCTACTTCAGTCAACGGTTCGGATCCTTGATGTTCTAAAATAGAATTAAATGAGGTCATTAGAAAATTAAAATTGCTGACCCCTGGAACCTCAACAGGGTACTGAAATGCCAAAAATATACCCTCTTTGGCTCGAACGTCTGGTTCTAAATCACCAATATTTTTTGCAACAAAATTGATATCAAATAAAATCTCTCCTGCGGTAATCGTATAGGCGGGATGCCCAGCGATTACTTTTGAAAGTGAACTTTTACCTGAACCGTTGGGTCCCATAATAGCGTGAACTTCCCCGGCATGAACTGATAAATCCAAACCTTTAAGAATTTCCTTACCGCCTACTTCAGCTTTTAAGCCTTTAATTTTTAACATACGTCTCCATTACCCTACTGAGTTTTCTAATTTCATTTCGATCAATTTAACTGCCTCGACCGAAAACTCCAAGGGCAGCTGCTTAAAGACATCTTTACAAAAACCGTTTACCAACATTGAAATGGATTTTTCTATATTTAACCCGCGCGATTGTAGATAGAATAATTGATCTTCGCTTATTCTAGATGTTGTGGCTTCGTGTTCTACATGTGCGGATTTGTTTTTTACGTCCAAATAGGGGTAAGTGTGGGCCGAAGATTTAGTGCCCACTAACATTGAATCGCACTGTGAATAATTTCTGGCGTTGTCGGCCGATGGCATAATTTTAACTTGGCCGCGATAGGCGTTGGAGGATTTATCTGCCGAAATACCTTTAGAAATAATAGTACTCTTGGTGTTTTTCCCAATGTGAATCATCTTGGTGCCCGTATCGGCCTGCATATGATCATGAGTTAACGCGACAGAATAGAAAGAGCCCTCGGATTCATCGCCCTGTAATATTACTGAGGGGTATTTCCAAGTGATTGCCGAGCCAGATTCAACTTGTGTCCACGAAATTTTTGATTTGCGCCCGGCACACTTTCCACGTTTTGTGACAAAATTAAAAATTCCGCCCTTGCCTTCTTTGTCCCCGGTGTACCAGTTCTGTACGGTCGAATATTTTATCTCGGCGCTCTCTAATGCAACTAATTCCACAACCGCCGCATGCAATTGATTTTCATCTCGCTGTGGAGCCGTGCAACCTTCTAGGTAGTTCACAAACGATCCCTCGTCGGCCACAAGCAAAGTTCGTTCAAATTGACCCGTGTCTTTAGCATTAATTCTAAAGTATGTGGACAAATCCATGGGGCAACGAACACCTTTGGGAATATAGCAAAAAGATCCATCAGTAAAAACAGCAGCGTTCAAAGCGGCATAAAAATTATCCGAATACGGCACAATTGATCCCAAGTATTTTCTTACCATTTCTGGGTGGGTTTTGATCGCTTCGCTGATAGAACAAAAGACAACACCCACTTTATCCAATTCTTCTTTGTGAGTCGTGGCAACCGACACGGAATCAAACACAACATCCACGGCTACGCCGGAGATGCGCTTTTGTTCACCCAGTGGGATGCCTAATTTTTCAAACGTTTTAATTAATTCTGGATCTAGTTCATCTAAAGATTTTGGTCCGTCTTTTTTCTTAGGTGCTGAATAATAGCAGATATCTTGAAAATTAATCTTTGGATACCGCAATCCCGGCCAAGTAGGTTCTGTCAAAGTTTGCCAGTGAGCAAAGGCTTTTAATCGATAGTCGAGCATCCACGATGGTTCGTTTTTTTTACTTGATATCAATCGAATAATATCTTCGTTAAGTCCCTTTTGAACTGAATCGGATTCAATAACAGTTTCAAAACCGTATTTGTATTTATAGTCTTCTTGAATGGCATCGATTACTGGTTTTTTATTTTCCACGGATACCACTCATCGCTGTTTCTGGCTGGAAATCGCTAGAACGCGCAAAGCCACCACCACCCAAAACAAGTTCTTTTAGTTTCAAGCTTGAATAAAACTGAACCAATTTCTGATTCAACGCTTGAACTGGCGACACGATATTGCAATGGGCCTGCACGTCGCAGGCTTCATCTTTCTGTAGACATTTAACGATTTGAGTCGGCCCCTCTATAATCTCTAGTAAGTCGTAAAACGAGACGCGGCTCATATCTTTTGCAATTGAATACCCTCCAAGGGGGCCGTGTTCAGACTTCAAAAGGCCATTGTGCGCTAGCGCCTGCATCACACGAGCTGTGACATCAAATGGCGTATGGTATTTATCTGAAATTTCTTTTGCCGACGTCCGCTCGCCAGGAATTTTTCCTGCCATATGCTTTAGTGCGACCAATGAATATTCCATTTTACGACTCAGTTTTATCACTTAGTTTCCTTGTCTGTTTTACGGTCTGTTTTACTGCCAGTTTTGCGTCCTGATCGTTTGAAAAATAATGTCTTTGCTTATTAAGTCAATTTTGGCTAAAACTAGATGAAAACTAATTGAAATTATATCATTTTTCAAGTCAAATACGTCTTTTTTTAACGTATATTGATTTTTGCCACAATTATATTTGGTTTTTGTAAATATTAGTTATTTCAACTTGTTATAGGCTCTGGTGATTAATGCGGTTATTAGGAATTAGCATAGGTACTCTTTTAATAGCGTTTTTAATTGGCGTTATTCTAAGACTTTGGGGATTAGCCCTTCCCTATCGAAAGTTTGAACATCCTTTTTTTGGATCCCCTTCGGCGGCCTTACAGATTAGTCCTGTCTTTATCCCTATTTTGAGTCCTAAGCACTTTGCTTTTTCACCAGGTCATAATCCGCTTTTTTTGTTTAAGCCAGAATCCAGCAGACAAAATCCTAAAATAATTTGGATAAATATTTATATTACGGCCGATAAAAAATTAATTTCGGACTTTGGATTTGATATCGATGCTTTTTTAACTTGGACTAAAGATAAAAATAAATTCAAAGGCAAATATTTACATAGTTATACGATCGATGAACTTAGTTCCTTTTGGTCTGAAATAGTTTCTCTGGATTCAGTCATAAAAACCTTTCCCAAATCGCAATTTGTTTTCAATGTGCTTTCCAATGACATTGATATCCACAAGGAAGTCGTCGCGTTTGTAGAAGCGAATTCTTTGGCTGATAGAATTATGATAAACTCAACCATCGATATCATTATCAAGGCCATTAAAGAAATTCGCCCCATGTGGATCTATGGAACTTCTATTTCTGAAGTCAGTCGCGTTAAATCCTTTTCGACGCTCTATTTAGAGCCAGCCATTTCCGTTCGAGGCGATGTATTCGTTGCTCCACTCACCTATTTAGCAAGAAAACTGGCCGATGAGCAGCTGGTGAATGAGATGAAACGCAGAAAAAAATATGTTTTTCTAGGGCCATTACTGAAAGATGAAGAAATGAAACTCGCAGAGGACCTGCATCCAGACGCTATTGTTTATTAAAGCTTTCGCTGATAGTTTCTATTAAAAACCAATCCATCCAACGATTGTCATTGAGCGGAGTTTTGGTTCTCGTTAAATATCCTAAATGCCCACCCGTAGATTCTAGTCTTAAATTAAAATTTGAATTTAGTTTTTTGTTTGTGTATATCCAAGCCGGAATTATAGGGTCATCTTTTGCCATGAGCATAGTTACTGGTGATTTAATGGATTCTAGTCGGTTAACCGTCGAGCACTGCTCGTAATAGTCCCAGGCGTCCTTGTAACCACTTAGCGGCGCCACAAAAAGCTGATCGTAGTCTGTCAACGTAGCAAAAACGGGAATTTTAGTTTCTCTGATTGCCTTACCAAGACCGGATTTTAATTTTCTAGCTAAATTGAAGTTAAACAGCCTCAAAAGCTGCACAAAATATTGATTGTAGACTGCATTTTCTGGCTTACTGATTTGAATGGCAGTTTCTGTTAAATCAATTGGAGCATTAACCGTAATAGTGTTTTTAATTTGAATCTGTTTTTCAAATCGCACTAGCGTATCCAACACCGCGTTACCGCTTAGAGAATAACCAACTACAACAATCTCGCTATCTGGATATTGGGACCTAATCCATTTGACCGCAGCATAAATATCTTCGCCGCGTCCGGCATGATACGTTTCGTTGGCGTACCCAAGTGATTCACCGCAATTTCGGTGATTAAAACGCGCAACTGAAATATTTTTTTCCAAAACAAGCCGAGTCATTCGTTTGATGTAATTAGATTCGCTATTTCCAGCCAGACCGTGAGCAAGTAAAACCCATCGATTTGTGTCACGTAAATGGTATTTAACGAGTAGCTTGTCATCCCCGTCGATACAGGAAATTAGTTTTTTATTTTCATCTTCAAAACTAACATGGGCTGCAGACAAATGAGCTAT
Source organism: Pseudobdellovibrionaceae bacterium (assembly GCA_043745515.1). GTDB lineage: Bacteria > Bdellovibrionota > Bdellovibrionia > Bdellovibrionales > Bdellovibrionaceae > UBA2316. The sequence goes on from JAYTTH010000101.1 coordinate 15,272, forward strand.
TAAAGTTTGCGAGTGTCCTTCCGGTGCCCAGTAAGGACTTTTAATACTTGGAAAAATCATACTCCTGTTTATCAAATTTAATTTAGATAATCAAACTAGTTACAAGCCTGACACCCCCTATTGTTCTACATCAAACTGTTTATTCATTAGCCGCCCCAAATTTAGATTAAATCTCAAAAAGTATCTAGGCCCCATGCCGAGCAATATAGTTGAATATATATTCAATTGCACAACTCGCCTATCAATTCGAGTTTGGCGATTGCTTTGCATAGTATCTATTGTGAAGCGAGAGTTTGATGTTCCATTTCTAGCTGTGTTTGTACCCACTGCCTGCTAGAAGTGGAACTTCCTTTTATCAAAAATGCTTAGTCGATTTTTATCAACAATGGCTGGCCCATTAATTTCACGATTTCATTTCTATCAATTATAAAAACATACTGCGGCGATTCCATTCGAACTGTGATCATGTGCCACTGTGAAGGCCATGAATCGCTTAAGTTCTGAAACTTTACATTTACTGGAATATCGCCCTGAAAGCTCATTTCACCGTCTTGCGGCAACTCGGCCATTATTTTTTTAATTGGCACAAGACCCGCTTTGATCCTATTCAAATTGTCTGAATATTTGCAGGGTGACGAAACTTCCATTGTCGCCTTTTCGCCGTTGACCGCGGTTCCCTCTGATTCAAACACGGCAACCACTTTTTCGTAGTATTCACAGCCCAAAAACTTTTGGCCGTCTGAAGTGGAAAATGCGAAATGACCAAAGGAAACCCCGAAATTATCCGCTGTTTTAACTACTTCTAGATCGCCCAAAACTTTTTGTTTTAGCGCTGTGTCCAACGCCGACCCTTTGAGATTGGTGAAATCATAAGTCTGTCTGATGGCGGCCGGGTCCCGGTGAACGGCGAATTTGTCATTCGTGTTGTAGATGATCAACTGACCAATTGCGAAAGCAAATATTAAAACAATTAATGCATGAATCATAATAACATTCTACAAGACCACTAAGAAAAAGGATACTCTACTTAGATCTAGATTTAATCTGAACTTTGGTAAACAATCAAACTATGACGACATTTAATGAAAAAACAATATCTCGACGCCGCGAACGCCTAGAACCAGGATGGAAATCACTTTTAAAACCCGATGAATGCGTATTGGTTTTTTGTGGCGAGCCCATCACCAAACCGGGAGGTTTGGATCAGTCTTATGGCTTTATGCCACACCCTTCTTATTTTTGGCTAACTGGGTATCGCCGCTTTTTTGGAGTCACATTTTTTTCTAAAGAATTGGGTTGGATAGATTTTATTCTCCCAGTAACACGAGACGAAAGCATCTGGGAAGGAATGGAGCCGTTTACTTTCAATGGCAAAGATGTTCAAACTCTAACGGATTTTCTTCGGCAGAACAAATTTAAAACAATAGTCGCCCTCGGCCAGCCTACGTCCAAATACGTTGAACAACCATTGACTACAAATACAGATTTATATTTTAAATTGAAAGAAAAATTTGATCAATGCCGGCGACTTAAAGATCCCGAAGAAATCAATTTGATCCGATCGATAGCAAGTATGGCCAATGCCGGTTATAAAAAAATTGAATCCTATATAAAACCGGGCGTCACAGAGCGTGAAATTCAAATCGAATATGAAGCGGAGGTTTTTCGGCATGGTGCCCAGGGTATGCCCTACGACACGATTGTGGGTAGTGGAGTTAATTCAGCTGTTTTGCACGCCATTCCAACTCATAAAAAAGTGAAAGACGACGAACTTGTCTTAATCGATGCCGGTGCTCACGTTGACGACTATTGCGTGGATATTACCCGTGTATTTTCTGCTTCTGGAAAGTTTTCAACCCAGCAACAAGCGCTTTATGATTTGGTTTTAAAGGCGCAGAAAAGCGCAATAGAAAATTGCGTAATTGGAACCGAATGGCATCATGTTCACAGTGTGACAGCGCGGGTTATTGCCGAGGGATTGGTTAGCTTGGGAATTTTGAAAGGTTCAGTGGCTAGCATTCTGGAAACCGGCGCCATTTCGCTTTTCTACCCACACGGTGTTGGCCATTTGGTTGGACTTCGAGTTCGCGATACTGGCCAGGAAGAAAATTTAAATCCAAAATTTTACAACGGAGTGCGGATAAGGGTCGATTTGGTTTTGCAGGAAAATATGCTTATAACCGTTGAACCCGGCTGCTATTTTATTAAAACCATTCTAAATGATACTGCCAAGCGGACCCAATACAAAGATTTTGTAAATTGGAACGAATTGGACAAGTGGCTTTCAGTGGGTGGCGTGCGGATCGAAGACGATATTTTAATTACCAAAGGCGATCCAGATAATTTAACTTCGGTTGTTAAAAAGTAATTTACCTAAATTCCTATTCGATTTTGGTTTTTTAAAAGACCAATCGTGGAATTTATCTGTCAATTCACGATATTTTTCTTGAAAAGATCCCTTTCAAGTAAGAAAATCGAAAGATTATGAACTCTAGTGTGCCCAACCAAAAAAATGAATTTATGAGACGTGCCATCGAGCTTTCCAAAACCAATGTGGTTTATTTGAATGGAGGCCCATTTGGAGCCGTCATAGTAAAAGACAATGTGATCATCGGTGAGGGCTGGAACAAAGTAACTACCAACAATGACCCAACAGCCCATGCTGAAGTGGAAGCTATCCGCCAAGCGTGCGCTCAATTAAAAACATTTAGCCTCGACGATTGTGAAATTTATACTAGCTGTGAGCCCTGTCCCATGTGCCTTTCCGCCATTTACTGGGCACACATTTCCAAGATTTATTATGCCAATACTAAAACAGATGCGGCCTCTATTAAATTTGACGATGATTTTATTTATCAAGAAATTCCCAAACCCTTGAATCAAAGAAAAATTCCGATGGAACCACTTTTGCGTGATGAGGCTTTAACTGTTTTTAAAATCTGGTCGACCAAGACTGACAAAATTAGCTATTAGTAAGGAATTATGAAATTTAGAGATTACGTCGTATTAACAATCAACGGACAAAAGCACACTGTAAAAGGCGAAGATGCCTTCAAACCATTTAGCAGTTTTTTAAGATACCAACTTGGGCTTACTGGCACTAAAGTAGTTTGCGCCGAGGGCGATTGCGGTGCCTGTACTATAATGTATCAACGATATTTAGATTCAAATTTAGCCAAAGATAAATTTCAGTCGATGAATTCCTGCATAAGCACGACTTTTTTAATGGATATGACCCATGTAATCAGCGTTGAAGGGATAAGTCAGAATAATCACCTATCTGAAATTCAAAATTCTATGATTCAAAATTTTGGTGGCCAATGCGGTTTTTGTACGCCAGGTTTTGTCATGTCCATTACAAATTTATATGAAAACGCGATTGATATTGATGAACAAAAAGTTAAAAACTATCTTACAGGCAATTTGTGCCGCTGTACGGGTTACCAGCCCATTATTAACGCAGCTTTAGACGTTGAAATTAGTAAAGTGCAGCCTCTAAACAAATATTTTGATTTCAAAAATCTTCAACCTACTTTTGTCGAAGATCTAGAAATTCCAATAAAAATTTCGATAGGTGAAAAGGAATTTTTTGCGCCGACGACGCTAACTATGGCCGCGGACTATAAAATGAAAAACCCAGCCGTTCGATTATTTTCCGGCGCAACCGATATCGGCGTTCAAATAAACAAAGGCAAGAATCCAGGCCTAAAACTAATGAGTCTTCATTTAATTAAAGAACTTTACGAACTTCGGGTAGACGGCGATCAGGTTGTTGTTGGGGCCCGTGTCAGCCTGGCGGCATTGCAAACGTTTCTTAAAAATAAAAGTCCTAAGTTTTCAGATTTTTTAAATATTTTTGCTTCGCCACAAATAAAGAATGCCGCGACTCTTGTAGGCAATTTGGCAAACGGCTCTCCGATAGCGGATACCACGCCCTATTTGTTGACCGCCGAGGCCACGGTTGAGCTGCTTAGTGCAGCGGGAAAGCGAGTTTTGGCCCTGACCGAATTTATCAAAGGATACAAGAGTTTTGATTTAAACGAAGATGAATTTATCACTCATATTCGATTTAAATTGCCAACTGTAAAAAACAACAAGATTGGACTTTTCAAAGTATCTCAGCGTCGAGATTTGGATATTTCCTGCGTCAATTCTAGTTTTGTTTTTGACGTAAAAGATAATTTTATAGAAAAAGCAAAAATTGCTTACGGAGGCGTGGGCCCCAAAGCCCTGCGCTTGTTTGAAGTGGAAGAGTTACTAGAGGGAAAAAATTTAAATGCCGAACTTGTAAGCCAAGCTAAAGAAATGATTGCTAAAACTATCACACCGCTTTCTGATTTAAGAGGCTCTGAAGGATTCCGCAAACGCATTTGTCTGGATCTTTTCGACAAATTTGTTCAGGAGAATTTTAGCTAATGGCAAAATCATCACTTCACGATTCTGGGCGAAGCTATGTAACGGGATCCGCGGAATATATTGATGATCGCCCTTTGCTTCAGGGGGAAGTGTTTGTAGATGTGTTTTATAGTCCAGTGGCCCACGGAAAAATTAAATCCCTGGATGTGAGTGCCTGTAAAGCTATTCCAGAAATTGTCGGTGTTTTTACGGCCAAAGATTTGAAGCACAATCTGTGGGGCTCAATTTTTCATGATCAAGTTTTTTTAGCTGACGCAATTGTGCAATATGTAGGCGAGCCAATAGCAATATTAGCTTCTACTAAACGAGATATTTTTCATCTGGCCAAATCAAAAATTAAATTGGAGATTCAAGAATTAGAACCCGTTTTGGAATTGCAAAAAGCAATTGATTCCAAGTTTTATATTGGCCCAACTCGGACTATTCAACGCGGAGACGTCGATTCGGCGCTGGCACAGTCCACAAATACACTCAAAGGCGATATTGAAATTGCTGGGCAAGAACATTTTTATTTGGAATCTCAGGCTTCGGTAGCCTATCCAAAAGAAGATGGACAGATTGAAATTCATTCTTCGTCCCAGCACCCCACGGAAGTTCAACACTTGGTGGCCGAAGCGCTGGGTCTTCGCCATCATCAAGTCGTTTGCGTTGTAAAGCGCATGGGTGGTGCATTTGGAGGCAAGGAATCGCAGGCGGCGCCCTTTGCTGTTTTTGCAGCCTTAGTGGCGCAAAAATTAAATCGTCCAGCTCGGATTATTTTGACCAAAGATGATGACATGATAATGACCGGCAAGCGCAATCCCTTCAAAAATTTTTATGAAGTTGGTTTTGATGACACGGGTAAAATTCTAGCTTTAAAAGCGCAATTATTTTCTGATGGCGGCGCGTACGCGGATCTTTCAACTGCGATCATGGAGCGGGCAATGCTTCATTTAGATAACGCCTATTTCATTCCTAATTTCAAGGTGGACGGACAAGTATGTAAAACACATACGCCCCCCAATACGGCCTTTCGCGGGTTTGGGGGACCAAAAGGTGTCGTCACAATTGAATCCATCATCGAAGACATTGCCGTTTTTTTAAAAAAAGATTCATTAGAAATTCGTACACTAAATTGTTACCAGAAAGATCAAACAACACCTTACGGTCAAAAAATAGATGATTCTGTTTTGCCAACTCTATTTAGTGAAATAGAAAATCAGACACAGTATAAAAAATGGCGTCAGGACGTTGAAAAGCACAATTCTGAAAGACGGTCGACTTTTCGCGGACTTTCGATTACCGCAGTAAAATTTGGCATTTCATTTACCACTCGTTTTTTAAATCAAGGCAGTGCATTGGTGAACGTACACATGGACGGATCAATACAAGTTTCGACAGGTGCGACAGAAATGGGCCAAGGTGTGAATGTTAAAATAGCCCAAGTCGTCGCCGATTGTTTTTCCATTCCGATTGATGATGTCAAAGTGATGGCTACATCCACAGAAAAAATCCCGAATACTTCGGCAACAGCAGCCTCAAGTGGCAGTGACATCAATTGCCAGGCTGCCCTAACAGCGGCCGAGGCGATTAAAACACGGCTTTCAAAAATAGCAAAAAGCATGCTTGGCCGTCCAAAAAACTGGCGAGGCAAACCCACCGCTGGATCTGGAACTGCGCCTGAAATCGATGCTGATACTGTTGCAGACTGGCAATCCATTAGTTTTGAAAGTAGTGCGGTATTCGATAAAACCACCCCTGGAGAAAAACTTTCTTTCAAAGACGTAGTTCTGGAAGCTTATTTAAATCGCCAGTCATTGACACAGCAAGGGTATTTTAAATATCCCGGCATTTTCTATAATAAAGAAACGGGACAAGGCAGCCCCTTTTTCTATTTTACAAATGGTGTGGCCGCTAGCGAAGTGTCTATTGATCGATGGACTGGTGAATTAAAAGTAATTCGAACTGAAATTCTAATGGATCTTGGACGCCCTATTAACGGTGCCATTGATCACGGCCAAGTCACTGGGGCTTTTGTACAAGGCATGGGCTGGGTCACGACGGAAAATCTCTATTATAAAGACGGCCGCCTTTTGTCTAACTCTCCTAGCACTTACAAAATTCCTAGCGTACATGATATTCCGCGAATTTTCAAATGTCGTTTTTTAGATAACAATCTTAACAGTCGCAACGTGCGAGCCAGCAAAGCTGTAGGGGAACCACCGCTGTTACTATCTATTTCTGTTTGGACTGCTATTAAAAATGCACTTAGTTACAGTAAAAATTCTCAGATAAAAATTAAACTTCCTGCCACACAGGAACAAATTTATCTCACCATAAAAGGTATCGCGCCATGATGGGCTGGCTCGAGCAGCTATTTAAAATCGGTTGCGATAAAGTAAATCATGTTGTTGTTACCTTGGTGGAAATAAAGGGCAGCGCCCCTCAAATCATTGGGGCCAAAATGATTGTGACTGCACAAGGTCTTTATTTTGGAACGGTTGGCGGTGGAAAAATAGAAGCTCATTGTATAAAACTAGCCCAGGAATTTATCAAAACGGGCACAGGTTCGCAGATGCACACCTTTAATTTGCAAAAAGATATTGGAATGACCTGTGGAGGTGAAGTAAGCCTTTTTTTCGATACACATTTTTTTACCCAATGGACAATAGCTATTTTTGGAGCGGGCCATGTTTCCCAAGAACTTTGTCGCATTTTACAAACCTGGTCCTGTCAGGTAAAAGTTTTTGATACTCGCCAAGAATGGATAAATAAACTGGGCCTTTCTTCTAATATTGAAGCAAAATTTGCCACAGATTTGGCAAACGAAGTCAAATTGTTGCCCAACGGAACTTTTTTGCTTTCACTGACACAAGGCCACTCGGCGGATGTGCCCGTATTGGAAGTGGCTTTAAAATTGATAGAGCGATTTCGGTTTATTGGCGTAATCGGATCGGATATCAAAAGACAACGAATTAAATCTGAGCTAGCGGACCTTGGGGTCGCTCAAAAAGCGTTAGATTTCCTGCGATGTCCAGTGGGACTGGACATTGGCGACAACACGCCTCCAGAAATTGCGCTGAGTATCGCTGCGCAAATATTAATGATTAAATCAGAAAAAGAATTTTTTATAAAAAACAAGGAATCAAATAGATGATTAGCACACATATTCTAGATATCAATTTGGGGTTGCCGGCGTTTGACGTTTTAGTTACTTTGGAAAAACAGAATAGCGCCCGATGGACTATGATAAAAAAAGAAAAAACCAATTTGGACGGTCGAATTAATTTTGATTGCCCGTGTGAAGCTGGTCAATATCAACTAACATTTCAAATTGAAGACTATTTTAAACGACTCAACCAAGAGTCATTTTTTCTAACAGTGCCGGTCGCCTTTCAGATCAGGGACATCAAAAGAAAATATCATATTCCATTGTTGTTAAGTCCTTTTGGATACAATACTTATCGAGGCAGTTAATTGATGAAGCCTTTTTTTGAGATCGATTACTTTCACGATTACCTTTCTCCAGAACTAACTGACCATTTATTGAAATCGGCAACTCCAATTGAAGGCGTTGAAGGAATGGCAGAGGTTGGTACCGGTGGAGGTTTAGAAACAGCTGAGTCTTTAAAATTTGTTTCAGAAATATATTCTCAAATTAAAGGCGATTTAAACCGAGTTTTACAGCAGCGACGTATTGATCGAAAATTTATCGACGAGCGAACTATTGCCTGTTCTGCATTCAATACCTCACTTGAACGTGAAATTACGGACGCCGATTATAAAACAGTACTCGGCCTAGAAGATTATAACGGCCGCATTGTCTTTGGTCCCAAAGGTCCACACTACTGTCTGTCTCGAAATACAAATGGCGACCAGGCTTTAGCAATTGCGCCTATTCCCGATTTTTTAAAAGGTCCACATGTCACTTTGTTTGGGCCCCCCGACAGTGCAAAGTTGGCCGTCAACGCGATGAATTCCTATCACCGTAAAATTAAAAACGAACCAGAAATTGTTCAAAAACTTTTGAGTCAGCAGTCTCTAACCCCAATGTGGGGCGCTGACGATGAAGATTCAAAAACTCCGATTCGAAAAAACTTGATCGAAGCCGCGTTGAATTTAGCAGCGTGTTTTGACAAAACACTAAAGGTCAAGGACGAGGATAAAACGTACGAACTGGCTAGCGACCACTTGGCACTGCCCATAAAGCGATTTCCAGGGCTAGCTTTGCCATGCACGTTCTTGTTCCAAAATAGAAATCCAATTCCACTCCATTTATACGACTTTGCATTGCATTTGTTTAGAAACTGGAAAGATCCTAAAGCTCTGGTATTTTATGTACCAAAATTAGAAAATGAAGAGGAAGCGGCATATATCTCTAAAATGATCGCTGCGGCGGAAGCGCTTTTAAAAGCAAAATTCCCTTTGTATTCTCCAGGGACAGTCAGATTAATGATTGTTTTGGAAAACCCAAGAGCTATCGTTCGAGTTAACGAAATCATTGATAATCTCTACCCCTACTTTGTTGGTGCCTCGTTAGGCTGGCATGATTTCTTGGCTTCAACAGCTCGCATTTTTAAGGAAGATTCACACTATCGAATTCCCGTTAAAGCCGATCCCAATATTGTCATTAAGTACATCAAAGCATCCCATCATTTACTGGCTAATGTGGTTGGCGACCGAGGGGGCATCAAAGTTGGTGGAATGTATGGTATTCTGCCGCTAGATAGTGATCCTCAATCAGCCTCGTTTCAAATGACTCTTTTTGGTTTTTTTAAAGATGTAATTACGCAGATGAAGCGCGAGTTAACAGGTTTCTGGGTCGCACATCCTGATTTTGTTCGCCTGGGCTTGGCCCTTGTGGAAGCTTGGAAGCAACAAGCCGGCAAACAAAACAATTCTTTAGATCTACTCGTGACTGCGTTGCTGAAACCAGACTATCACAAACCCATTTTAGAATTCATTCACGGGCCTGATATAGTAGGCCTTTCTGAAACGGATGAAAATTATGTTCGATCATTAATCGTGGCCAACATTAAAGAATCTGATTTCATTTCTAACAATCATCCAGAAGAAATTCGATACAATGTTTTCCAGTCGCTTCAATATTTAACTGATTGGCTTTGTGGCAATGGCTGTGTGGCGCTGCCCTCACATGTGAACGGAGTTTCTGTTCGTGTTATGGATGACCTAGCTACAGCGGAAAGATCGCGATGGGAAGTTTGGCACGAATTGTATCATGGTCGATTTCCCAAAGGCGAGTTTATCAAAATTGTTCACGAAGAAATGCATTTTATACGTAAAGATTTGTCTTACCACGATTCAATGGTAGGAGATAAAATGGTGCCCGGCAAAATAGTACAAGTAAAATGGACAAATGAAACAGCTCGCTGGTATCCAGTTGCCCTGAATCTAATGCTGCAACTTATGACGGATCCTAAACCAGTAGAATTTGCTACTGAATTGCTTTTACCTTTCACAATTGAATCAATACGGAGCTCTGAAGATCCATGGGTAAAAGCACTGGATTTGATGCCCGAAAAATACAAACTGCCCGACGAGGTTCACCGGTTGAATTTCCATTTTGGAAATTGCGGATCTTTAAATTTCGCTCAAAATATGGCTCAGTGCTATGTTATGAATACCAAATTCGCCAAGTCTTTAATTTTGGCATTTACCAAAAAAGACATACTTAATGCGGCTTATTTTCATGGCAATATCGGTGAAGCAAAAGCCTCGCTTGATCCCCAAGCAGCCAAAGAACAGAACGGTGTTTTATCAAGTGATTTGCAGCAAAGGAAAGAACTTTTGAACCTCGGTGAAATCTATTTGAAAAAATTTGGATTCAAATTTTTAATTTCAGCAAAAGGCAAATCGGGCGACGACATATTGGCGGCACTTAAAAACCGACTTCAGCGCTCTTCAGCAGACGAACTTGCCGCTGCACGAGAAGCCTTATGGGAAATCACCCGTAAACGAATGCTCGAAACCCCATTGGATAAAATTCGAAACACTATCAATGACCTTTTGGAAAAACATAAAATCGTCGGCGCAAGTGTTGCTGTCAATTTTTTTGAAACGACTCAAACATTGAGTTTTGGTGATCGACGAAAAGGCGAAGGCCCTGTTCAATCAGAAACCTTCTTCGAAATCGCCTCACTAAGCAAACCCCTAGCAAGCGCCTTTTGTCTGGAATTTTTAAAGAAAAATAATATCACGCTTGATTCTTCAGTTAATTCACTATTTGCTGCTACTTCATCGCCGTTTCGCCTGAGCTCTGATCAAGTTCAAATTCAACATTTATTAAATCATACCGCACTCAACGGTCACTATATTCAAGGGTACTCGCTAAACAAACCAATCCCCACTTGGCCAGAGTTATTGAAATCAGTCGAGGTTTTAAATGAACCAGGAGCAAAATTTAGTTATTCAGGCAGCGGTTTTTTAGTTCTAGAATATTTAATTGAAACTTTGACCGGTAAAAAAATTCAAGAAATTTCATATCCATTTTTCGCAGGGCTCGGACTTAGCAATTTGACATTTAATTTAAAAAATATCCCAGGTAAAAATTATGCCTGTGGCTATTTCGACAATCAAAAAGAAGTTCCTGGTACCCGACTGCAATTTCCGGCCTTTGCCGCCGGAGGTTTAGGTTCGTCAAAAGATATGGCCCAGTTTTTAGTTCACTTAACTCGGGCGTATCACCAAATAAACGGATCGGGGCCTATTTCCCATGATACTGCTGTAGAAATGCTGCATGGAGTGGACAAAGGTAGTTTTGAATTTATAGGCGCTAAAATGGGCCTTGGAATTTTTGTTGCCGAGGCCGGCGACAACAAAATTGCCATTCACCAGGGGGCGAACGAGGGCTTTCGAGCATTATTTTTGCACTGTTTTTCAGGACCAGATTGCGGTAAAGGGTTTGTAATTTTCGCAAATGGCGACAATGCAGCCGTCCATTGTATAGCACGTATTGCTCACGAATTAATTAAATCATTAAAAATTTCAGGGATAGACACTACAAAATTTTACGATCAATTTAATTCCGAAAAAATTGTTCAAGAACAAATTGTCAATCAAGGGTACAAAAAAATGATTTTTGATGCCTTTATTCCCTGCCGACCTGATCCCATCGTGGAAATCGGCCCAGTTGATTCCTTGGCGAAATTTAATCTGGTGGTCGGCGCAAAAATTTTATCAGTTACAGCTGAACGATTTGCCCGTGCCGAAAATTTAATAAGCCCTTTTGAGCCTGTATTTGATCCCCAACTATTCTGTGCGCAGGGTAAAGTCATGGACAGTTGGGAATCTGAGCGACATAACCCTAGTGATAAACATACGATAGAATTTCAAATGCTAAAAGCCGCGCCCATTCGATTTATTCGGGTTTCAACAAAGTTCCACGACGGCAACCATGTGGATGCAATTGAAGTTTGGGGTTTTAACGAAGTAGGAAAAAAATGGGACGTGCTATTGCAAAAACAACCTCTGATTGGACATGGTCAACTTAGAGTAAAACAAGACTCAGCAGTGAACCAAGAGGCCTATTCCAAAATTCGAGTAAATGTTTATCCTGATGGTGGTTTGACCAGACTGGGACTGTATTCCAAGCTTCCGCCAGACGAGATTCAAAACTATAAAAGCTCCTCAGAGGCTTGCGGTGAAAAATTCACAGATAAAATTCCGAAGTCTCACAAGCCATTAACTATTCCTTATTCGCCTTCGGAGGTTGAAATTGAACGAAATTTTGCGAAATCAATTGCAAAACATCATTCAATAAATATGGCATCATCCGCATTTGGCGGGCAGATTATAAGTGCCAGCAATCAGCACTATGGCCCTGCCGTGCAAGTCCTATCGCCCTTTCCGCCAATTCATATGTTTGACGGCTTTGAATCGGCTAGAAGCCGTAACCCTGGGCACTTTGAAGAACTAGTTCTTAAGCTTGGAAAACCGACTAAGATTCGAGCGGTGATATTTGATTTCAAATATTTTGTAAACAATAACCCTTATGCAATAAGTGTATATGGCTGGCAGGAAAATGAGTGGATTGAGATCGCCAAAAAAACAAATGTAAAAGCATTTGCGGGCAACGTAAAGCAAATCCAATTTTCAGGAAATCAATTGTTAGAGAAAATCAAAGTGCGGATATATCCCGACGGAGGAATTCATCGAATTTCCGTTTTCTAATATTATAAAGATTCCAAGCTAGTCATTTGGAAATGCCGGATCCCGACCTGACTTTTCATAAGTTACGGTACCCACCTGGGCCTCGTACCCAGTATAATTTCTTTTATTCATCAGACGGCTTATTGGACCAATGTGATTTGACCCCACAACCAAGAGAATTGGGACATTACATGAAAGTTTTGAAATAGCAGTTTCTAAATTTTTTGCGAATCGTTTGTTTCGCTCAGTGTGAGTGTATCGCATGCATTCCATATCAAATTTTTCGCATGAAATATCATATGTGTCCAATGGCCCAACTTCGATTATAAAACTCAAAACTGGGAAATCTCGATGTCCAACAAAGCTACCAAAGACATCAATAAAAGAATTGAAACTCTTAAAAGTCTCTTCGGCAAATTTCAGATTAAATCCTTTTGTTGGATCTGTGCTGCAGCCGTTAAATAGCCCTGGTCTTTGCTGAACTTCTGACAGCCCCAATACAAAATAGACCCAATTTTCTGACGGAACTGCCCGTCCAGATTTACCAATAAAATCAGGAAGTGATTTTCCATTTACAAAGGCTCCTTCACCCCCAAAAAACAGTCCTCGATCCGGTCTGCCAGTTAGCATACTTCCAGCTCCCGATTTTGTTTTTCGGGCATTGTCTGCAAAGGCTGATTCACCCTCAAAAATAGAATCAAATGCTTTGCCATTCTTTAGCATTTTAACTTCTTCTCCGCTTATTCCTTCCATTGCAACAACCCGAAAAGAACTCGCTATTCTTTTTTCTGCATCAAACGAATTTTTTCCCTGCAAATGGTTTTCGCCAAGCAGAACTATCGTACGTTCGCAGTTCAAATTTTCCTTTTTTGAAACAATATTAAAAAATAGGAGATTACTAGCAAACGCCCTACATAAATCAGCTAAACTTTTTTCAGACAACCTTATATTTGAGCTATAGGTCTGTAGGCATTTTTTCAAAAAAATATCTGAACTGTCGGCTTCTCCAAAAACAGTTTCAAACCAAAACAACCCAGAAAATAAAATTAAACAAAACAATGATGATTTCATTTTATCTAGACTTGTCGGCTAGCCTGTTGATATCCAGTATGGACCTTACGCTAGAATTGTTTAAATCTAATTAAGCTGCTTTAGCCACGCGACTAGTGTTACTCGTTCATCTTCCGTCATTTGGGTCAAATTTCCCAATGGCATTACATTAGTCGATACTTGGACAATCATTTTATCTTTGTGCAGTTTAACTAAGTCTAAGTTTTCAAATACGACTCCCTTAGGAGCTATTTTATAGTTTTCATCCGTATTATGGGTGCTGTGACAGCGTAAACAGCGGGCTTCGATAATTGTTTTTATTTGGGTATACTCGATCGCTGAAACTCTTTCTGAGTTAGCCATTAGTGCGGGCGAAAGCGAGCTTACAAAAACTAAAGCCATCAAGCCGATGCTGGCCGGAAGTAACGTCCATCTTTCGATTGGGTTTTTAGTCACCATCGCATGTCTAACAAGGGCGCCTGAAACACAAAGTAATATCAGCAATACCCAGTTATAAGTGTGATTGTAAATAGCCGCATAGTGGTTGCTTAACATGATAAATAAAACTGGAAATGTAAAATAAGTGTTATGAACCGAACGTATTTTTGATTTCAAACTAACCGAATAATCCGGTATTTGGCCAGCTAAGGCTTCGCGAAGCATTTTAGCTTGGCCGGGCAGAATTCGAATCCAAACATTGAGTAGCATTAAGCTTCCTAAAACTACGCCCACTAAAATAAAAGCACCCCGACCCGTAAACATTTGAGTTGTTCCAAATACCAAGGCACCAAACGACAATAATGACAATACTGCGCTGATCGCTTTAATTTTTATAATGTTTGCATTCCAAATGAGATCATACAAAATCCACGAGCCAACAATTAAGCCAAGGGAAAGGCCGATGGCTTGCCATTGGGTCATTGGCAAAACTTGCGGATTAATTAACAAGCTAGCACCACGCAAATAGTACAAAAAGACAAACAACGAGAAACCTGTCACCCACGTCAAAGTGGCTTCCCATTTAAACCAGTGAAGAGTTTTAGGAATTTCACCGGGATAGATCTTCTTCTTTTCTACTTGATAGTAAAACCCTCCATGTACCATGAATACTTCGCCGTCGACATTGTGTCTCGGGCTTTCAGTGGGCATAAAACTACTGTCTAACCAGATAAAATAAAAAGAACTACCGATCCAAGAAATGCCGGCCACTAAATGGGAAAATCTTAAAATGTATTCAATCCAAAGGTCCAATGAAGACGTCATCAACTAGTACTAACAAGCGGCGTTTTCACTGTCAGCAAGAAACTCGCAGGACCCGTTTTATAACAAAATCGAATCCCATTTTACTTGCTCCCTACTCGGCCTATGGCAGAAATCTTGACATGAAATTCCTCGCCGCTTATACAACTACCTTCAAACTAAAGAGGACCTATGAAAAAGAAAAAAGAAGTGTGTCGATGCGATTGGGCAAACAGCTCAGAAATGATGGCTGACTATCATGATACTGAATGGGGCAAGGTCACCCACAGCGATAAACAACATTTTGAATTTCTGATTTTGGAAGGTGCGCAAGCGGGCCTAAGCTGGGCTACGATTTTAAAACGTCGTGCTGGGTACACAAAAGCTTTTGCTAACTTTGATCCAAAAAAAGTAGCCAAGTTCACGAAAGCTAAAATCAATACGTTGTTAAAAAATCCCGGAATCATCAGAAATCGCTTAAAAGTAGAATCTGTTGTTCATAATTCAAAACTATTCATGGATGTGCAAAAAGAATATGGCAGTTTTGATAGATACGCTTGGCAATTTGTCGGCGGCAAGCAAATTAGAAATAAAAATCGTGACGTTGGTGATTTTAGGGCAACATCGCCAGAATCCGATGCATTTTCTAAAGATTTAAAAAAACGGGGATTTAAATTTGTTGGTTCAACCGTAATTTATGCCCATATGCAAGCTACTGGGATGATCAATGATCATCTCACAAAATGCTTTCGCTACAAAGTTTGCTAGTTTAGTTGTCCTTGGGCAGCGCTTCTGCCCATTTTTGTACATAGACATCAACATTTCCATTTGCAGATGCTTCACATTGAAGCAGGATGTCGCGCACAAGTTTCCACTCAGAAAAATCGTAGATACCGGGAAATGAAATGCCATTCTGGTCGGCGCCTAGTTCGAAACCGTCCTCAGTAATTAATAACACTAAAGTTTTAAGGCGTTCGTGAATAATCGACAAAGACTCTGTTGGAGTCGAATCATCATCTACAATCGTAAAGCCGCAGATTTCAAAAGGTTTGGCAAAGGCATACATAATTGCACTAAATCCGAATTTTTCTTTTAAAAGATCAGAAATTTTTTCTTCGATTTCTTCGTCTAGTGTATCAAAGTCATCTTTCCAAGTACGAAATTCTTTTGCGGGAATATCAGTTTCAGACAAGAACGAGGATTCGTCCATTTCAAATACGGACGGTAAATTAAAAGCGATGTATTTTATCATA
>JAYTTH010000102.1:0-2353 GCA_043745515.1 Pseudobdellovibrionaceae bacterium
ATAAATCAATATTTGTGCGGGCGCCGACTTTGCGACCTTCGCGCGCTAGGCGAACGCTTTCCAATGTCTTTTCCACATCATTCACTCGAGATTTATACACCGAGCAAAAATAAATAAATTTTCGATTCCATAGTTCGATTTCTTGTTTGGCTTTTAGCTGAGCGATTCGAAGGTTTTTTTCTGCTTGGTATTTTTGTTCCAAACTTTGTTTTGATTTCGCCATTGAAATCGCGCCATCAAAAATATTCCAATTCAGGCTTATTCCCATTTGATAGGCTTCCCGAAAGGCGGACGAGTCAGAAAATTTGTCATTTACATTGTTGTAAAATTGGTACTGGCCAAAAAGTGCAATTTGTGGCACCAAATAGGATCCTGCCGCTGAAGCCAAGTAGTTATAACCTTGAGATCGGATCGATAAACTATTTAGATCTTTGGGTGCTGAAATCGAATTTAAATCTATTTTATTTATCATTTCTGCAGTTAAAACAGGAAGCAAACTATCAAGGCTTCTGGGTTCCGCTTCTTGGCCCAGCAACTCGGCTAGTTTTGATCTGCTTAATGCCGAGTTATCAATTGAATTTAAAAGGTCTGAACGCGCTTCGCTCACTTGGACATCAACTCGAAGCACATCGTAATTTGTAGAGACACCTACTTTTTTAAACAAGTTTACATCTTTTAAATGGTCTTCCAGCGTTTTCACATTTTGTTTGGCGACGTCTTCCAAGCTTTGGGCCGCTATGGCTTTGTAGTACTGCAAAATAATTTGCCGTTGAAGTCGAAATTGAGCCCAATTCAATTCCTGTTGTGCCGATTCTTCAAAGGCTTGCGCGGATCGATAGTGATTTGTACTAGAAAAACCATCAAAAATAGGAAATTGAGCGCTGAGAACCAGGTCAGTAGTTGGAATAATTGCTGGGAAAGTAACCGTACTCGCGGAACCTGGAAATTGTATGTCGGTTAACAAATATTTCTTGTCAGTAATGTAACTAACATGAGCTCCGACTGTTGGTAAAAAACCAGAATAGGATTCGACTCGTTTCCAATACGCCTCTTCATGCATTGAATTTGCTTTTTGAAGCTCAGGAGAATGGCTCAGGCCTTCTTTAAAGGCCAGGTCCAATGACAAAGTTTCTGAATGAGCACTGAATCCAATCATTGAGGCAATTACTAATCGTATCATATAGTATTACTCTATCAAAATATAGTTTGTGGTGCAAACTATTTGTGATACAAACTATTGGTAATGGAGAAAAAATCACAGACCAAAAGCTCTAGCGCAAAAAAAATGCTGCCCGCAAAAAAAAATGTCTCGAAGTCAGACAAGGGGCATTGTGCGTCTTCTGTCGGAAAAACGCATCCGATACTGCAAAAGTATTTCGGGTACTGTCTATATAAAGCGGCCATGCTATTTCGTGGGATGATGGATGAAGCATTGCAGAAGCATGATTTGTTGACTCCTCAGCTTGGAATATTGCGAGTTGTTCAAGAATCTAAGTATTTAAGTCAGCAGGACATAGGCGATTTTGTCGGGACCGACAAAGCGTCGATGGTTAAATTTATAGATCAGCTTGAAAAATTAAAATTGCTCAAGAGAGAGCCTCACGAAACAGATCGTCGAATAAAAATGATATGCCTAACGGCCAAAGGCGAGAAGATGTTGGACGAAGTAGCGTTGATCCGCCAAAAGGTCGAGGCTTTATTTCTGGCATCGCTGACAAGTGAAGAACAAGTGCAAATCAAAAAAATAGTTCCTAAATTATTGCCGTAAAACCCAGCAATCGGGTTACCAGTGTAATCAAATCATTTAATTAGATTCGCTTTTAGTTCTTCAATTGAAATGGAAAATGTGCGTCAACATCCCAGAATTGTCAAAACTGGCCTTGCCAACTATTTACATATAATTTACATATATTATATATGAACAAATTCGATTTAAAAAAACTATTTTTAGAAGAGAGGCCTCACTTAAATCAATATTTAGCCAAAATTGATTTTTCATTGAACCAGGTTATTTCAATGGAGGCATTTGTGTTTGGCGATGGTCCTGGCGGGCGTGTTTCAGCGGTGACTAGGCGTTTTGTTTTCAGGGGAATGGGGTTTTTTTTCAGTGTGGATACCGATGACGAGTATTCTTTTTTTAAACCCGAGCTAAAGTTTAACGAGATTCAAGTCGAGCCTCAGGCTGGCTAAGTCATTTTTATAAATTTTTTTTTAAAACTGAAATTAATTGAGGCCTAAAAATAGGCGTTGGAGCTTGCTATGATCTACGAATTTAGGAAAAAGAGATTTGAACTTTCAAAATTAATAGAGAAATGGTGGATTCAGCAAGACGATTTTATTGATTTTAAAAGGG
>JAYTTH010000103.1:0-2347 GCA_043745515.1 Pseudobdellovibrionaceae bacterium
ACAATAGCGATCCTAAATCTAAATCTGATTGGGTACTATTCCATGCACTGCAAGACGCGATACGAATGGGGCACACACCTGCTGTTTCGTTTCTACTGAGCAAAGTCAATTTTATCACCAATCGCGACTGGGCCAATTTCACTCGAGAAGTAGCCGACAAAAAATTTACAGAATTAGAATTATTTTTAATAATCCCATCGCTCAAAAGATTTTTCAACTGTTTATGGAAATCCTTGGAGAAACCTAAGCACTAGAAACATCGCTAAAAAAATGGAAAAAGAGTCTTGGAGTCAGAATATTTCCGAGCACTCTTCAGATCGTCCGGCTATTTTACTTGAATTTGGCGACGGTATTTTGGCAGGCAATCACGACACTATTTCCTATATTCACCCAGACGGAAAAAAAATGTGGCAGGTTGAGCGAATGATAAACTCACAATATTTCACTCACAATGACCTTCTTTACTACGGAACCCTCAGCACGCGCATTGAAGCCCTTGATAAAACAAAAAATGTGATTATCAAAGACTCTCCTTTATCGGTTGTGCCCGGGAGTGATTGGTATTTGAGCTTGTTCAGCCCCTTTCAAGATGGCTATTTGGCCAGCAGTTATGGCTGTTCAAGATCCGTAAAGGATCATCCGAATGGGGTTTCAGAAGACATTGAAATTTGGAATAGTATATGGCGGGTTGGCGAATTTGGAAGACTGTTTGGAAATCTGGAAGGTGGATCCAGTATAGAGCTGCGCCAGCCGACCGGTCAGCTTTATATACCGTATCTAAATCAATTGCTTTTTTTAGGCTCCCAATCGCTTACTTGGATCGATCTTAAAAAATTGGCGGACGAAATTGAAAACCATCCTAAAACGATGACATTGAACGACTACTTTGCTGAAACTAAAAATTGGAGTTCCGACAATTTTACTAGCATCGCTATTACTGGATCCAAGAAAAACAAAACCACAGTGGTGCTTTTTGATACTTTACTAAAACGAAATTGGCAGTGGACCTCTGAAATAGATTACGGAACGTGGGCGCCCTACCAGCCGCCAATTATTTCTGAATCCGGCGTGGTCTATGTCTTGGAACAAAATCGCTTATTGGCATTGAACAACGGATTAATCAAATGGCAATTTGAAGCCAAAACCGGAACTTTTGACTATGCATTGGAAACCGGAGACGGATCCCTTTTTGTGACCAACGGAAAAGATTTGGTGCGAATTGGGAAAGACGGAAAAGAAATTTCAAGAAAAACATTTGAATATCCCCTTGCTGGCGTTCCATTGATTACAGATACAGGCGACATTTACGTAAGCACCAAAAAGAAATTATATAAGTTCTAATTTTTTGAACTCTTTACACGATAGCCAAATTTAGGTCACTGGCTGGTTCAGTGCTGTATTCACTGAACTGTTCAATTTTTGTCGCCGCTAATCGCTCTTTTGTCTTTCTTTTATCCAAATACAATTCTATTGCGTCGTTTCTTCTTATTTTAGATTGGCCCAATATTGGCTGTTATCGGTAGCGTCCCGATTGTCGGGATGTATAGGAATTAGCCAGAAGGAGCACTCCATGAAATACAAAACCTCACTAGCATTTTTTGTTTCAATTTATACCTTGTGTATTTCCAGCATTGTTTTTTCAAAAGATTTCACAGTTACGAAACAGCTTAGGTCTAAACCCGTATACATCTCTGACTTAGGTTTAAGTCTTGATTCGTCAGAGGTAGGCCATGATTCAGAGGGCAACCAACAAGCACTGGGATCAAAAATCGCTTTTACTATGTCCGGTCAATACTCGTCGGGCTGGTGTTGGATTGACGACCTATTTATTCAAATAGAAAGAGATGAATCACAAGATTGGGCTGCAGAAAGTGGCACCCTTCAGTTTGTTGGTACTGACGCTAAGAGCACTGGTCAAATTCTCGACTTGAGCTCAAAAGCCTGTGCCGGTGGATCATCAGGGCGTTTTACAGTTCCATTTTCACTCCGTCTGAACGTTGGCAAATCCTCCCATTCTTGGACCTATATCATAAACTCAGAAACACTGACTCCCGAAAGACAAGTCACAAAAAAATTAACAATTAATTTCGAATTGGAAACTGGATGGAGCTATAGCTTTGAGTAACTAGATATCAGTGGTAAATATCCCAGAGCACTCACCATAATTTTAAAAAGAATTAACTAACGCAAATTTTGAATGAAAACGGACTCCTGGATTTTAAGAGTCAGAATATTGGGTATATTTGAACTATATGCCTATACGGTTGACTAAGGTTCGACCAAGTTACGCATAGTTAGCGGTTTTTCATTTGAAGCAATCCCGAGCAATGTGCTAAAAGCAGCCATG
>JAYTTH010000104.1:0-2344 GCA_043745515.1 Pseudobdellovibrionaceae bacterium
CACGTCGCACCGAGATTGGCTTGCTATCACTTGGACGGCCTAGATTACCAGTTTGGCACTTCAATTCACTGGAAGGAATGGCTTGTTAAAGCAAAGCAAACGCCAGCAGAAATTCTATTGTTTTCAAATAATAATGAAACGAGATTGAATCTATGAGACGATTTTACAAATATTTTTCAGAAATGGATCCTCGTATTCCCGTGGCTGGGATTCTTTTGACCTACTTAATATTAGGCCTTACGGTTCTGGGATTCAATCGCAGCCCAATTCAAGCCATTGTAACAACCATAACTTGTTGTTCTTTGGACGTACTTTTGACTTATTTTTTTAAAAGAAAATGGATATTTCCTCTTAGTGCTATGATTACTAGTTTTTCTTTGTCATTTCTTTTAAATTTTAGTCATGATTTTTTACTTCTTTTTATCCCGATCTTTTTTGCAATTGGCTCTAAATATATATTTCAATTAAATGGAAAACATTTTTTTAATCCCGCAATGATGGGAGTGGCGTTGTCACTTTTGTTTTCCGAAGAATTGATCACAGCTTCACCAGCCTATCAATGGAACGGCATCGGCGCTATGTCGCTTTTTATTATTACACTTGGACTATTGTTTGTAATACCAAAAGTAGGGCGAACGTGGCTTGTATTAAGTTTTCTGTTTTTTTTCTCGATTCAAACTGCATTAAGGGCCTGGATAATGAAACATCACCTGCCCTTTGAAACATTATTTTTAGGAACTTTGTCGTCACCTGCTTTTTATATTTTCACATTTTTTATGATTACGGACCCGGCAACTTCACCAAAAAGTAAAAAAGATCAAATTTTAGTTGGATTTTTACTGGCTACGATTGATTTAGCTCTGCACTTGCGACAAAGTTACTATACTTTTTTCTATTCAGCTTTAATCGTGTCCAGTACACGATTTCTAATTGCTCACGTTAAGCAAGCAAGAGATTCAGGCTACTTAGGGTATTTAAAATCTAGATTTTTAACAGATCGATATCTTTTGCGACCATTGGTATTATTTGCAATTGCAGGATTCTGGCTGGCCGTTTATTCACAGTGGTGGCGACCTCATTCTGAAGAAAAAAAGGTAGACTGGACACTTGAAAAAGTTCCGGCGTCCCATTCTCATTTGGATTCAACGACTGAAGGAAATGTATTAGGATTGGTGGATCCGAGGGTGCAACATATTTCAAAATGGCTTTTGACGGTCACTGATTCCGTTGCCTCTGCTGATGTGAATAACGATGGTTTGCCTGACCTGTTTTTGACTCAAACTTTGAAAGAGACAGCAAAAAAATATTCGTTGTACCTTAACAAAGGAAATTTTCAATTCGAGGAGTTTCCCATACCGGCATTGGATAACATCAGGAATCATCCCGAAATTTACGGAATTATTAGTAATGCCGTGTTTGTTGACTACGACAATGATGGCGATCAAGATATTTTCCTGACTGTTGGCTTTGGAAAAAGTATTCTTTTAAAAAATGAGCTGATTGAAAAAAAGAACCTCAGTTTTACAGATGTGACGCCTACTTCCGGAATAAATGAGCTATCTCAATCCATATCTGCCAGTTTTGGAGACTTCAACAAGGATGGACTTTTGGATTTGCTTGTTTTAAACGTTTGGCCAAATTATTTGCCTGACTATGCGACTCCTAAATTACTAAATATTTTTAATTTACCAAGGCCAGAGTACGACGGCGATATTCGCATGTTTAACTTTATGCACGATAGCTGGCATCAATCAAATAACGGCGGCGAGAACCAGATATATTACCAAAATCCTGATCACACATTTACGCATTTGGATTCAAAAAAAATGGGTCTACCGGAAACTCGATGGTCATTGGCCGTGGGCATTGCGGATCTTAACCATGATGGCTGGCCTGACTTTTATATTGCCAATGATTTTGGCCCCGATGATGTCTATTTAAATCACGGTGGAACCTATTTTGAAAATGTGAAAGGAAATATTTTTGGCTCAATTGGCCGCGACACCTACAAAGGAATGAATGTTTCAATTGCTGATTTTGATCATGATCAGAATTTCGGTATTTATGTTTCAAATGTACATCATGCGTTTCAAGCTGAAGGCAGTTTGCTTTGGAAAGTAGAAACAGCACCAGGGTCCTTTCGCCCCGAATTTACAGAGATGGCCTCTAAAAAAGGTGTTTTAAATGAACAGCGTTTTGGCTGGGGCGCAAGTGCGACAGATCTCGATAACGATGGCTGGGTGGATATAGTGCAAGCCAACGGCATGGTTGACGACGTTTTTGATCGTAAATTTGAGACCTGCAAAGACTATTGGTACATAAATGAAAAAATAGCCAGATCGCC
>JAYTTH010000105.1:0-30997 GCA_043745515.1 Pseudobdellovibrionaceae bacterium
ATCAAAACCCACCCGCGTTTATTTTCCTCTTTTTTGATTGGTTTGTCAGTGGTGCTAGTGGCGCCTTACCTAGGTATCACTTCAAAAATTACTCAAGCCCTTGTCGGCTACGATGTGGGTGCCTTTATTTTTATAATATGGGCCCTTTCAATGATGTCCAAGTGTGGACCGAATGAAATTAGAAAGCGTGCGTTATCGCAAAACGATGGACAGTTCACAGTCCTTTTATTGGTTGGATTGGCAATTATTTTTAGCACCGCTGCCATATTTTTTGATTTATCAGCAGTAAAAGACCTGGTCGGAGCCGAGAAATTTGAACGTTTGATCTTGTCTATTTCTACTATCGTACTTTCTTGGTTTTTCACAAACCTGTCATTTGCACTTCATTATGCTCATGACTATTTTTTTGAAGTCCAAAGCAATCGTGAAGGTGGCCTGGTTTTCTTGCCTGCCGATGAAGAGCCCGACTATTTTGATTTTTTATATTTTGCTTTCACTCTGGGAGCCACCGCGCAAACCGCAGACGTCGCGTTGACTTCAAAAAAAATGCGCCGCACCTGTATTGCTCATTCCATTTTAGCATTTTTCTTCAATACTACGCTCGTAGCATTAACTATAAATATTGCATCGGGTCTTATTTAGTCAAAGGTGCAGATTATTCGTCTTCGAGTTCGTCGTCGCCAACGGTGCCAAGATTGTATTTTTCAATTCTATAACGCATCGATCGGAATGTAATACTTAATAATTTAGCAGCACGCTTTTTAATGCCGTTCGCCTGATGAATGGCTTTGATAATCAATTCTTTTTCAATTTGGCCGATGATTTTATCTAAATCAACACCTTCATCAGTCACTTCAATTTCGTTCGATGAGGCCAATTTACGCCCCGAATTAGTGTTCACCAAGGGCGGTAGACTTTCTGGCAATACTGTGGCGCCACTTTCAAGTGCCACTGTACGTTCAAGCATATTCTCTAATTCTCGAACGTTTCCTGGATAGTCGTATTTTTTTAAACTCTCCATCGCGTCAGTGCTAATTGACGAAATATTCTTATTTAGCTTTTCATTGTATTTTTTTAAAAAAAAGTGAGCCAACAATGGAATGTCTTCTTTACGTTCGCGAAGGCTTGGCGTCTTAATATGAATCACATTCAATCGATAATACAAATCTTGCCGAAAGGTGGACTTTTGAACCATGTCTTCTAAATTTCGATTTGTTGCCGCAATGATCCTTACTTCCACTTTAGTATCTTCTGTCGCGCCCACACGTCGAACAACTCGCTCTTGCAAGGCCCGTAGCATTTTTACCTGAATCGATAATGGCAATTCGCCTACTTCATCCAAAAACAGCGTTCCACCATCAGCCACTTCAAACAAGCCCAACTTATCTGAAATAGCGCCAGTAAATGACCCTTTTTTATGACCAAACATTTCAGATTCCATCAAATTTTCAGGAATAGCCCCGCAATTGATGGTTACAAAAGGACGATCTTTCAATGGTCCATTGTAATGAATCGCTTTTGCAATTACTTCCTTACCTGTACCAGATTCACCAGTAACTAGAATATTGGTCGGCGCTTGCGATACTCGTTTTATCAAATCAAAAACATAGTGCATCGCCGGCGAGTTACCAATAATGTTTTGAAATGAAAACTCTTTGTTTAATTCTTTTTTAAGCGACCTGTTTTCAAATTCTAAATTCTTGCTTCTAAGGGCATTTGAAATATTTATTCTAACTTCATCGATTTTAAATGGCTTAGTTAAATAATCATAAGCTCCCATTTTCATGGCTTCAACAGCTGTCTCTGTTGTTCCAAATGCTGTTATCATCATGAATAACATTTCTGGATAATCTTGACGGACATATTTTAATAATTCAATCCCCGTCATATTTGGCATTTGCAAATCTGAAATAATCATATCAAATGATTTTTTTTGAATAAGCTCTTTCGCTTTTAATCCATCTTCGGCTAAGGTGATTTCGTAGCCTTCTTTTCGTAGCATAATTTCAAGGAATTCCCTGATCGACTCTTCGTCATCTACAACTAAAATTTTTGCTTTCATTTGGTCAATCCCCTAGTTTTACTACTTAGAATATTCTCGCTAGGAATTGAGCTCTAAGCAAGGGAAATTAAACTCAAATACTGTGCCCTGACCGATGTGACTTCGAACGTTGATAGTGGCGTGATGTGATTCAAGAATTTTATGAGTCACCGCTAGACCAAGGCCCGTTCCCTTGCTTTTAGTCGTGTAAAACGGTTCAAATATTCGTTTCAAAGTTTGCTCACTCATTCCAGATCCTGAATCTTTGATTCTTAAATTCCAAAATTGATTTGAACGTTTCAAAGTAATTTCTAATTCTGCAACTAGGGCTTTATCCATCGCTTGAAACGCATTAATAATTAGATTTAAAAATGCTTGTTTCAATTTATCTGAATAGCCTTTTACGAACGCTTTTGGTTCCAATTCCACTTTAAGTTTAACATCTTTCCTGAGCAACCCATTTTGCGCGACATTGGCCAGCACTTCTTTCAAAAGCAAATTCAAATCACAAGGATCCGTGGGATTTTTAGAAGGCTTGGCGTATTCTAGAAATTCGGTAATCAAATTGTTTAATCTATCAATTTCTTTCAAGATGATTTTCATTAACTTTCTGTCGTCCTCCCCATGAGTCGTTTGACTTAAAAGTTCAACACTGCCGCTGATTCCAGCCAAGGGATTGCGAATTTCGTGCGCTACTCCGGCGGCCAACCCACCAATTGCAGCCAGCTTTTCGCTTTGTTTTAAGTGAAATTCCATTTTCCTCATTTCACTTAAATCTTCAATTAGTAATAGAAACAAATCGTCCACTTTCGAAATCGGCTTGGCTACAATTTTAAATATTTGATCATCAATTTCATTTTTGAAATCAATTTCTTTTACCAATTCATCCTGGATATCCAGACCAACAATTTGGTTCCAAATTATACCTAGAGGTGGAAAGAAATCTGTTAATCGCCCGTCAGATTTAATCAAAGGAAACAACATTAAAGCTTTCGTATTCATTTGAATAATTTGAGAGTTTCTATCTAACGTCAGAAGGGCAACTGGGGACTTTTCAATTATTAATTCATACAGGTCTTCTAGCGACCTAAGCTGACCTTCTTTAGTTTTTAGCGCTACTTCAGTTTGAAAAAGCTTTTCACTAAGATATCCTGAAAGTCCCGCTACTCCAAAAAAGGCCATGTTATTTATAGCCAGAGTTATTAGACTAGCAATCGTTTTAAACTCGGGCCCTAATATTTGAACCCAACTGTAGTTAAAACTTGTCACTAAAGCGAGAACCACAGCCCCTTTACCCTTAAACAGAAAGCTTCCTAAAATTATATTTATTACATGAAGCAATAAAAACAGACTCACTGATCCACTTGAAAAATAAACGTAAAAAGAAATTAACATAGAATCTAAAATAAAAGTGGCTAACAAAGTCGTTGAATCTTCTGAAAGCGCGTCTATTTTAAAAAATAGAAAAAAATGAGTAATTAATCCGATCCCAAGCACTAAAAATGATGGACCCAGCAAAGCCCACGAAACAAACGGGGCCTGCCAAAAATAAAAGAAAAGAAGAACTAAAAGTGAAAATATATAGAGAAGAACCCTAACCGATTCAACTTGCCATCGCCGTGAAACCGTTTGGGCACTACTGGCCGACATTTCCCGCCATCGAGAAAATCGGTAAATACATCGCTACTACCAAAACCGCGATGATCCCGCCCAATATAACCATTAACAATGGCTCAATAAGCGACGTTAATGCTTTAACTGCTGTTTCGACTTCATCTTCATAAAAGTCCGCAATTTTGTTTAACATGTTATCCAATGTTCCTGATTGTTCTCCGACGGCAATCATCTGAACCACCATATCGGGAAAGACTTTGTCTTTTGCTAGAGGTGTTGCAAAGGCTTTACCTTGAAGGACTGAATCCTTGCATCGAATCAACGATCGCTCCACTACGATATTTCCAGCGGTTCGCGAGGCAATGTCGATTGCTTCAATTAAACCCACACCAGAACTCAGCAGAGTTCCAAGAGTGCGAGTCATCCTGGCAACCGCAGACTTTCTTACGATCTCGCCAAAAATGGGAGCTTTGAAAATGAATATCTCAAAGGATGCTTTTCCGGCTGGTGTGGAAAGGTAGGACTTGATAACAAAAGGAGATGCTGCTGCCGTTCCAATGATAACCCACCAAAATTTAATCATAGTGTTTGATAACGCCACAACCATGGTTGTCAACATTGGCGGCTCTTTTCCTGCCTGATTAAAAAATTCTTGGAATTTTGGAATGATAAACACAAGAATCGCCGCAATAACAATTCCAGCAACAACCACAATCACAGAAGGATAAATCATCGCACCTTTTACTTGTGATTTGGTTTTTTCATTTTTTTCCATGTAAGTGGCAAGACGACCTAAAATGCTATCCAAAATACCGGCCTCTTCCCCAGCATGCACCATGTTTGAATAGAATCGGTCAAAAACATTAGGCACCATCGCCATCGAATCAGAAAGTTTTTTTCCTTGTTCGATACTTTTTTTAACTTTTAAAGCCGCATCCTTTAAAATACCAGAACGCAATCCTTCACCCAATATTTTTAATGCATCCACCACTGGGATACCTGAATTGATGAGGGTCGCAAATTGCCGGGTGAATATCTGTAGGTCTTTTACTTTTACCTTTGAAACGAAAAAACCCCCACCGGCTGCTCTCATTGTATTCAGCGCTGATTTGGACTGGACCTTTACAACATCAAGCTGCATTTGGCGAAGCCGGGTACGAACTTCTGTTTCGTTGAAGGCGTCGATTTCCCCATTCGTCACTTGCCCATTCAAGTTTTTAGCCTGATATGAATATTTTGCCATTAGATACCTACCTTCTTTAATAACGAATCAAGGTCTTGTGGATCTTTTGAAAACTCAAAAGCTCGTTGTAGAGAAATTTTTCGTCTTATTAATAATTGCAATAAACTTTGGTTAAAAGTCACAATTCCATTTTCATCATCAATAGACCTAAGTCTTTCCTCGAATGAATCAATCCCTTTAAGATAGATTTCGCGTTTAAGTTCTGGGCTAAGTGGAATCATCTCGCCGGCAAAAACAGTTTCGTTATTTTCGCCTTCGATTTCATACTGCGAATAGCTAAGGGTCAATAGGTCCAATAAGCGCCACAAGGTATGCTGAGCGCGCGTATCGGAAAATAATGATAACACTTTATGTATTGTACTCACCAAGCTTTGATTGCAAAAATGCATAATCACCAACCGGCCGTCTTCGGCACACTCAATGGCCATTTCAACTTCGTGAGCTTTGGACATATTTTCAAAAATCAATACTTCTGAATCTTTTATGACCGACATTCCTGAATTGGTTAACTCTTCTACGTCTTTATAGTTCCAATATTTGAAAGGAGATTTAACTGATTCTCTTAAAAAAACAGTACCCGTTCTTTTTTCATTTTCATATTGTTTGATTGCACTTAAAAAGAATTTTTCTATCCCAGAAAATCGATTTCCATTTACCAATAGCAAACCTTGACGTCTCGTCAAATTGTCTCGCATCACTTCTGGTATTAAAAACTCTTTTACCACCGAGTATCCTTTAGGTATCTTTCACCGATGAATTTAGAACTTCTTCAAGTGTAGTCACACCACGCTTTAGTTTCAAAAGAGCACTACGCCGCAAAGTTCGCAAACCTAATTCTCGAGACAAGTATCGTAACTGAGCTTGATTAGCGCCTTTTAAAATTGCTTCCTTAATCTTCTCGGTCATTGGTAGTAATTCATAAATGGCCAATCGACCTTTAATTCCCGTATTGTTACAGTTTGAACATCCCTTGCCTTTGTATATCTTATAGTCACCCACCTCATTAGGTGGAACTCCAATATTTATAAGGGTTTGAGGCGGAGTGTCGACTGGAGCTTTACAGCTTTCGCAAATCTTTCCGACAAGACGTTGGGCTACTATAAGATTTATAGTGGACGTAATCACGTACGACTGAATACCAATTTCAGTCAATCGAATCACCGTCGAGGGTGCATCATTGGTGTGTAAAGTTGATACAACCAAGTGGCCAGTTGAGGCCGCTTTGAACGATATCTCGGCGGTTTCTAAATCTCGAATCTCCCCGACCATAATTATATCAGGATCTTGCCGCAGAAATGATTTCAGTGCTGAAGAAAAATTTAAATCAATATCAGGATTCATCTGAACCTGATTAATTCCTTCTAAATTGAATTCCACAGGGTCCTCGGCCGTTGATATATTTACATCCGTTTTATTCAACTCTGACAGAGCTGAATAAATCGTAGTTGTTTTACCCGACCCCGTAGGTCCAGTTATCAACACTAAACCTTGTGGCAAATTGATACACGATTTAAAAAGCCGAAGGTCCTCTTCTTCGAATCCTAATTTTGTCATGTCCAACTGCAAATTTGATTTGTCCAAAAGTCGCAGAACAGCTTTTTCACCCCAAAGGGTTGGCATTGTGCTAACCCTGAAATCCATGTCTGAGTCTTTTGTTCTTACTTTCAAACGACCATCTTGAGGTCGTCGTTTTTCCGCAATATCCATTTTTGCCATAATTTTAATACGAGCCGCAATTGAAGGAGCCCAATCCCTTGGTGGCGGTTTGGCTTCGATTAAAATCCCATCCACTCGGTAGCGCACACGCATAATTTTCTCATAGGGTTCAAAATGAATATCGCTGGCTTTCTTTTTCATACCTTCGTTCAATATGGCATTTACAAATTTTACAACCGGCGAGTCTTTATCGGTAATATTATCGATCGTCTCGACTTTCTTTTCATCTAAAGTTTCTAAATCTACGTCTTCGCCTTCTAAGTTATCTAATACTTTATCTACGCTGATTCCGTAATATTTTTCCAATGCTTGCTGAATAGCGATCGGTGACGCCACGATAGGCTGAATCACTTTAGCTTTTGTGATAATTCTTAAATCTTCTCGGACGAGGATCTGACTGGGATCAGAAAATGCGATAACAACTGTAGAAACCTTATTTTGATTATCAAGCATCCTTTGAACAGGAATAATGTTGTGTTTATAGCATACATCTCTTGGCACCATTTCAGCAACAGCTTGGTCGATTTGAAATTGAGACAGATTGATCCCTTGAATATTATAGAAAGCTTCCAATCCTTTTTGCACTTGAGCTTCTTGAACGAAATTCAAATTTAATAAAATTTGAGTTAACAATAAATTCGGAGATGTTTTTTTGGTTTCAAGCGCTTGTTCATACTGCTCTGGTTTAATTAGTCCTTGGCGATATAAAATATCGCAAGTTTTTTTATCCCAAGGTTTAATTTCACTCATAGCTTATTATTTTAGATTAATAGAGCGAATTTGTTACTGGTCGATAGTCTCGATTTCTAAATAGTTAGCGAAAAAGTTCTCTTTGGTCGTTTCCACATGACTCCAAAGTCCCTTCAATGATTCATAATCATAGTGAGAGACAATATCTCGACGCTTCATGACCCTCAATCCAGCTTTCTCGGCCTCGAACAACAAGGGATGAATTGGTGTTTTAGACGCCAGCTCGACAACAATTCCACTTGGAGACATAAAATTAAAGTAAGCCAAATCGTTCATCAGCGTAATCTGATTTTCAACATCAACTGAATTGATTATCATGCTGGTAATATCCTGATTCTGCGTCAATTCTGAATAGGGAATTGTCTTGATATTGACACCGATAAAATATTTTCCTAATTCGGGACCAAGCGGCTCTGTCCCATCTGGAACAAAAAGAAGTAGAGTCTTAAATCCGAGACTTACCAATAGGGCTACCAAGGATTCTCTAACCCCGGAACTACAAACCAAGCCCGCGCACTTTTGAATTTCGATATTTCCAAACTGCGAGACAATCCGTTTTCTTAAAATTTCAAAGTATTTTAATCGAGGTAACCATTTACCATTTTCAATAGTTAATGAATCGAACGTTTTACTGAACCTGACCGCTTCTGGCGCCATTGAAAGTTGCGAGACATGTCGAGATCCAAAGCTCAAATCGCTTCGGACAAGTGTTATTCCTGCTAGATCAATCTTTTTCAACTGATCTAAGTTTTCATAAGAAATAATTTCACTTTCAATATCGACCGAGGTCAGATGGCGTTTTACATTTTCAAGATTTGGAATCAAACCAGAAGATAAAAAATCCTGATTTATAAATAGCCTAATCATGACGAAAACTTCCGATCTAATGACTTAATGTCGGCTGCAATTTGAGCTTTTATTTCATCAATCCCTGAAAATTTCATTTCGGCGCGAATAAATTCAATGAACTCAACTCGTATCGAATCTCCATATATTTCTTTATTGAAATCAAAAAAGTGTGTTTCAACTTTTATTAGATCATCGGACTTAAAAGTTGGGGTTTTTCCCACATTCGTGATGGAATCAAAAATCTGGTTATTCCAAATTGCTCGTGTTCGGTACACACCGAAATTAGGTAAATACAAAGACGTGGCACACGTCAAATTAGCCGTTGGAAATCCAATCAATCGCCCACGTTTGTCTCCGTGAACAACAGCGCCATCAACAGAGTACGGTCGGCCCAAAAAAAATGGAACCAATTCAAATCGATTGGCTTCTATTAAAGATTTAATAAAGGTAGAGGAAACGATTTGATTTTGAACAATAAGTGGCTCGACAACCTCAAATTCAATATTCCTACGCTCGCACCAAATTTTAATTGAAACCCGATCGCCCAGTCGGTTTTTTCCGATTTTTAAATCATGACCTATTACAATTTTTTTTATCGATATAGTCGACTTGATTTTATCTAGGAATTCATCAAATCCCAAATTGGCCATTGCTTCATCAAATTTCAATCGAATAAGATAATCAATTCCCAGATTTTTCATTTGGTCATTTTGATAGTTAACGGAAAATAGTTTTTTAAAAGTATTTTTAATGTCAAAAAACTGAACCGGATGTGGATCAAAAGTTATTACAATATTTTTAGGAATCTCGTTGTTAGGCCTATCCACTACTAGGCTTTTCAGCACTTTCTGATGTCCCAAATGAACGCCGTCAAAGTTGCCAATGGTTAAAACGAATGGTGAATTCGGGTTTAATATTTTGTCTAAACTTTCTAGAATAATCATAAAATCATTGAACTCTTAGGTTAATACGGATTATATATATTTAAGACATGCCAAGTCAAATCCAATCAAACAAAGCTTCTGAAATGATAACTTCGGGTTCCCTGATCCGCATACTTATTGTGTGGCTTATCTGCCTCGCGTCCTTGCGTTTAGACTTTTTAAACGACTTTGACCTTAGACTTCAAATTCGCGGCGACCGCCCGCCACCGGCTGATATAGTAATTATTGAGCTCAACCCTTCTGATATGCGCCATTTTTCGAGCAACGAAGTTCAAGATTTGCTTTTGCTAAATTCATCTTCTGAAATTTCTGACCATTTTTATTGGAATACCCGCCTTTGGAGTTCACTTTTGGCTGGCTTGCTTAAAATGAATCCAAAATCGGTCGTTATCAGCTTAGACATTCTTCAACCAGCTCTGACAGAGGAATTTGATCACGGGCTATTAACAAATAGAAAAATCAATTGGCTTTTTGCAAGTGGAACCGATGATCATGGATTTCCAATTGTGCCAGTTTTTGAAAAAAAGAAGATTCTTGATATTCTAAATATTGAATTTGAAAAGGACGGTCTTGTTAGAAAAATAAATCCCGGCCGAGACCCAACCTCTGCTCGGTATATCAATTTTCAAGGATCGGACAATCGATTTTTAAAAATATCCTACAATGCCTTGATAAACAATGAATGGCCCGCCCGGTTCTTTAAAGATAAGACCATTGTAGTCGGCGGATTTACTAACTCAGACTATGAGTTTTTAACTCCGGTTGGACCTTTTAACCGAAATGCATTGGTCGCCCAAATTATTGAAAACAAGATTCATTCCGAATGGATTTCATCGCTTACCTTTTGGCCTCAGTCTTTGGTCTTGTTGCTTTTTATTTCTGTTATTTATTTCTGTACTCTTTTTTTGCCAAGAAATTTGTCAATTGCGGTCACTCTTGTAACTATTTTTGCAGCCTTGATTATTAATATTTACTTGTTTGACGTCCATTACTTTTGGTTTCCAATTGTTTCGACGTCTCTTTGTTTGTTTTTAGGTTGGCTTACCGGCTATACTGTTGTGGCCGGCGAACTTGAAAAAAAGAACTTTCAGTTGGAACAAGAAAGCCAGACTCGAAAGCAATTGGAATTATTAAAAACAAATTTCTTAAGTCTAATTTCCCATGACCTTAAAAACCCATTGGCTAAAATCCAAAGTGTAGTTCAAAGAAATCTCAGTATTAGCGAAAATGTCACTGCGAATGAGCAATTAAAAGCAGATTTGCATGCCATTCAAAAATACTCAGAGGAACTCGATCATTATATTCGTTCCATGCTAAATATTGCTCGGGTTGAGTCACAAGATATAAAATTGAATCTTGTTCCAAGCGACATCAACCAAATTGTGCTGTCTTGCCTAGAAACCTTAGGCCCCTTAGCTTTAGACAAAAATATTGAAATAAAGACCAAGCTCGACCCACTGTTTTTGGTCGAAATTGATCCGATATTAATTAAAGAAGCCCTGATCAATATTATCGAAAACAGTATTAAATATTCACTGGCTCAATCGAAAATTGAAATTGTAACAACGGATTCAGGCGACCAAGTAAAAATAATGGTAACCGATCAAGGCTTTGGTATTTCTTTTGACGAACTTAAACAGGTGGGTCAAAAATTTTTCAGATCCTCGTCCGTACCAGAATCAATAAAAGGCACGGGTCTAGGATTATTTCTGGTAAAGTATTTTGTAGAACTCCATTCTGGCACCATCGAAGTCTCTTCGACCTTAAATAAAGGCACTTCTGTCACAATAAATCTTCCTAACCGGTAAAATAAATATAAAACACTTCCAAAAAAGTAAGGGTCTATGGTATTTTTAGGCGCATGGGAATCACCTTAAAAACTTTAATAGTCGATGACGAACCCGAATTGAGGGCTTCGCTAAAGCAAATATTACCTAACTCATTTCCCCAGGTTCAATTTGAATTCAATGAAGCTGTCGACGGGCAAGACGCCGTCAATCAAGTTAAAAGTAAATATTTTGACTTGGTTTTGATGGACGTTAAAATGCCTCGTTTAGATGGCATTGCGGCCCTCAAAATAATTAAATCCCATGACCCTAGAATTTTTGTTGTGATAATGACAGCCCATGGAAACTATTCTGACGCCGTCGAAGCGATAAAAGAAGGGGCCTTTGACTATTTTCAAAAGCCAATTGAAATAGGATCATTGTTTAAAGCCATCGAAAGTTGTTTAAATGCTAGGGAAATGGTTCTTGATTTGACGGCATCAAATCCAATTTTTGATGATGACATAGAAACGGAATTTGTCGGCAATTCCCAGCAAATGCGTGAAGTGTTTCACTTGATTTACAAATTAAGCAAAGTGGACACAACTGTTTTAATTCGGGGCGAGAATGGCACTGGAAAAGAATTGGTAGCCAAAGCGATTCATCATAATTCATTCCAGAAATCAGGGCAATTTGTAGCCGTCAATTGTGGCGCTATTCCAGAAAATTTGATAGAAAGCGAATTTTTTGGACATGAAAAAGGTTCGTTCACTGGCGCAACCGAGCGAAAAATCGGGAAATTTCAAGCCGCAAACAATGGAACTTTGTTTTTAGATGAAATTGGCGAGCTAAAAACCGACATGCAAGTTAAATTACTTCGTGCGATTCAGGACAAGGCGTTTACACCCGTTGGTTCAGTCAGAGAAATGAAAACCAATATACGGATAATCGCCGCTACAAATCGAAACCTAGAAAAAATGATTCAGGAATCTAAGTTCAGAGAAGATTTGTTTTATCGTTTAAATGTGATGCCTATTTTTATGCCGCCCCTTCGAGAACGGCTGGTAGATCTCGATAAATTGACTGATTATTTTGTCAAAAAATTCAATCGAAAACAGAACCGTCATTTTGAAGGAATTGATTCGTCAACTTTAGCTCTTTTGAAGAAATACAAGTGGCCTGGGAATATCCGAGAACTAGAAAATTTTGTAGAACGGGCATTTATTGTTGAATCAGGAAACAGAATCACCAATGCCTCACTAACTGAAAGTATGAAAGTTCTTTTGCCGGCTTCGGGACAAGGAAATGCCGTAGTCTCTAATCCAACTACCTCGGTGCCCGATGACTCGTTTCGACCATTGGATTTCGATAACTTCAAAGAAGAAATGGAAAAAGATTTTATTGTTAAAGCACTAAAACAAAATAAGGGACGCATTAACCAAACAGTGGCCAACGCTAATATACCTAAAAACACTCTACTTCGAAAAATGCGAAAATACGGAATAAATGTCAAAGACTTGGTAGAAGACAAATAAGGGGAAAAAGTATGACTGAAGATCAAAAATCAATTAAAGCATTTCTTCACATAACTCGGGAAAAAGCTGACGTAATTCTAAGTGCTGAACATGTAAACAATGAAGCCAAAACGGCGATCAAAGATTTGTTGCAAATTTGTAACAATTTTGAAGCCTTACTTTCCAGCAACGTAGGTTCAAACGCCGATACCAATTTATTAAAAAAAAGATACGAACAATCAAAATCAGAACTTAAAAAAGCTGAAGAAAAAATCAATATTGCTAAAGAATCTATGCAGTCCCTTGTTGCTGAAGTGGTCAAAGTTAGCAATGAAACTAACACGTTGTTAAAGGGTCATGGAACGGACATTGAAAGCCCAACGTTCAAAGCGCTGACCAGAATAAAACATTCAATTGCCCAAATGGCGTCTATCATCACGGGCCCTAAGAAATAAAGGACCCAACGTTCAGGCAGATTTATTCGGCATGGAATCAAAAGATCCCAAGCCAAACTCTCTCTGCCCATAAAAAAACTACTTAGTTTCTGTTGGAACTTTGCTTTGATCTACAGTCACTTCGATTTCTACTCGGCGATTTTGCTTGCGGCCATCTGTAGTTTTGTTGTCAGCGATCGGACTTGTAGGTCCCAATCCTTGGGTTGAAATCACTTCTGTTGGCATTCCAGCAGTTACCAACTGAAACTTAACAGCTTCAGCCCGTTTTTGAGACAGAGATTCATTTGTTTTTTTAGATCCTGTGCTATCAGTAAAACCTTTGATCGTTAATACATTCTCTGGATATTTTTTCATAATTCCAGCCATCTCAGCTAAGCTTTTTTTGGCTTCACCTTTCAAATCAGATTTTCCAGTATCGAATAAAATATCGCTTTTCATTTTCGTAACAAGGCCCTGTTCTGTTCGTTTTGTTTCCGCTACTTTTTCAAGTTCTTTCGCCTGTTTATCCATTCGTTTTCCTGCAAACGTTCCGATTCCAGCACCGATTGCAGCGCCAAGCAATGCACCTTCATTACGTTTTCCTGTTTGATGACCTATGACACCTCCAAGTACAGCTCCTGCTGCGGCCCCAATTCCAGCTCCTTTAGCTGCATTCGGATTTTCTTTCATTGTTTCACAACCAGACAGTACAAGTCCCAATGTGACAAGCGAAGCCAAAAGTACCTTTTTCATATTTTCTCCTTAAAAAACGTTAAGCTCCAATGGTAGCGACCTATAGAAAAAAGTCAAATTTTCTGTCTAAGGAATTAACACCGTCGCCTAGGCCCACCGATAAAATAATAAAGTGAATAACTTTTCAACAGCTCACCTTGAGGATCCCAGAAAAGTGAGTATCTACTGGACGACTGAAAAAAACCAAGTCGCTACATTTTAATTAAAAACCAATGATTTCAGCTATTTATGTACGATTCAATATGATATTTTTACCTTAAAATACCGTCTATTTAAATACTTATGGTCACGAATAGCAAAGGTTTTAAAAGTCTCTAGAATAAATAAAGAGGAGGTCAAGATGACCTTGATTCAAAATACTAAACCCAACAGACCCACCACGAGTTCAAGACGAGCTCTTTGTCTTTGCATAGCATGGGCCTTTCTTAGTGTGTCTTGTCAGAAATCCAATGATAGTTTTTCACTTCTTGCCGAACAATCTACGTTTCAGCAAGCCTCTACATTTCAAGTGCGTAAAATTGATATTTTGTGGGTGATTGATGATTCAGGAAGTATGGCGACATCTCAAAACAATATCATTACAAACTTTAATTCCTTCATTCAACGATTTCAGACTTTAAATTATGATTTCAATATGGCATTTATTTCCACCGATGCCTACATGGACCTTACAGACACTCAGTCGGGAAATCCTTACCGAACAACCTATTGTGCTGGTTACAATAAAAAGTGTTCGGTATTTCGTGATGGACCAGCGAAAGTTTCTACCCCTGCCCTACATAGTGGGACCCCTATTATTACAAAGCTGACTGCTGGTATATCTCAAGTTTTTAACTTGAATGCAGCCCAAGGGACTCAAGGCTATGGCGATGAAAGGCCTTTTTTAAGTATAAAGGTCGCATTAGATAATCCTGCCAATACAGGATTCCGCCGGCCTGACGCTTATCTTGCGGTAATCATCGTAAGTGATGAAGATGACTATTCACAAAGTGCAATGACTCCGGCCTTAGAAACCCTTCCTGGAAACGGCTATCTAACAGATAGTCATATTCACTCGGTAGATAGCTACGTTCAGTATTTAAGCGATTACACTCAATCGACCGCTACAGTTAAAAATTTCTCGGTGAGCGCAATCACCATCATGGATCAAACCTGCCTTGATTTTCTAAATACGACATTTGCTAGACGCCTGGGAACCCGCTTGATGCAGATCGCTGATAAAACTGGAGGAACAAAAGCATCACTATGTGGGAACTTTGGGCAAAGCTTGCAACTGATTTCAGATATGGTGCTAACTTTGTCATCATCTTTCAAGTTGGATCGTGAGCCTTTGAAAGAGACATTAAAAGTTCTAGTGAATGGCGTGAGTGTTGCTCAAAATGATCTCAATGGATGGACCTATGATTCTTCGGCAGTGACAGTAAATTTTCATGGGTCTGCCATTCCAGCGGCAGACGCTTCAATCAGCATCACTTTTGATCCGGTCACTGTAAAATAGTCAACAAATAGGGCGAAAAGTAAAATTAGAAATTCAGACCGCAAGTAGGAGATATACCAACATGAGTCAGCAGGCACACGCACTA
The DNA here is from genome assembly GCA_043745515.1 of Pseudobdellovibrionaceae bacterium. Taxonomy (GTDB): domain Bacteria; phylum Bdellovibrionota; class Bdellovibrionia; order Bdellovibrionales; family Bdellovibrionaceae; genus UBA2316. The sequence continues at coordinate 15,208 of JAYTTH010000105.1, forward strand.
AAAAAAACAGAATCAAAATGGTACATACTGCGCGGTGAAAACAAATATGGCCCTTTCGAATTTCAAACTATGATCGGAATGATTCAAAAAGGCGAATTGTTCGACTACAATTATATTTGGTCTCCACAAATGGAAGGCTGGCAACCCCTAGGCGAAGTGGAAGAGTTTTCAAAAGAGCGTTTATCGTCAATAATTAGAACACAAGATCCTATAAGCCATGCATTTTCACGCAGAGGAGCTGATCGCGCAGAAGTGACGATACCTATTTGCGGTCATAATGACGAATTTTTCTTCAATGGCCAGCTCATCTCGATTAGCTTGAACGGCGCACTCGTGTTGATTAACAACCCGTTATTGTTACCCGGACAAAAACTAATTTTAAATCTGGGCAAGAACGAAATTAACCTAAAATCCTTTAATGTTCTCGCACAAATTGTCCGAAAGAATTTTAGTAGGCAGCGACTGAACGTAAAATCAGGGTTGAATTACGCCATCAAATTTGTTGAAGCTCCCGATTGGGGAATTAAACAAATTCAAAATTTGGTCAATCTCTACCATGAAGTGAATGAAAAGGAGTAATTAGATGGGAAATATTTTCGAATTTTTAAAAGAGGCCGGGTTTTTTGGGGTCCTTATAGTAATGGTAGGATTTATTTCCGTTTATTTTATCTCGGAAAGGATCAAAGTTTTATACTTTGATTATGGGATGGATGTGAAGGATTTTGCACAACGCGTGCACGCGCTTATTGTTTCTAAAAAGCTGGATGAAGCTCTTGTTTTGAGCGCGCAACTTGAAAAAAAACCAATGGCTCGCGCGTTTAAAACTATCCTAGAAAAAGCCGATCGCGACGATGAAACTATTTTTCAAGCTCATGACAATGCCATGAGCGAAATAATTCCGTTGTATACCAAAAAACTACACTATTTAAGCATGCTGGCCAATGTGGCCACTATGATTGGTCTTTTAGGCACAATTTCTGGATTGATAACTTCTTTTAAAGCGGTTTCAAAAGCAGATGCGGCCCTAAAGCAGCAGCTTTTATCAAGTGGTATTGCCGAATCTCTAAATACGACTTTGCTAGGGCTAGTTGTTGCTATTCCTGCGATGGTTTTTTTCTCGGTCTTGTCCTCGAGGCAAAATCAGCTTATCGAGCAAACAACTGAAAAATGTGGCAAGTTAACTGAAATTCTTACCTCATCGCACCTGCCTCAATTGACGCGTCAAAATGTATTTCCAGATGCATTGCCGCCCAATCCAAACACAAAAGTATCCTAAGGAAGGAACGCACGATGGGAGCTAAAAAGTTTCGCACACATTACGAAGATTTTGAGTTGGATTTAACACCTCTGCTTGCAATCATCATGAAACTAGTTCCTGTACTGGTCATTTCATCTTCATTCTTGCAACTAACACAAATTGAAACGGAATTGCCTCAGGTTATCAAACAGCAAATTGAAAACCAAAAGCAAGATCCTGACAAAATGGCTCAAATCAAAATTCAAACAGATGCAAAGCATGGGATGAGTGTTCTTGTTGCAAAAGGTTCCGATTCGGACACGTTTACTGTTCCCGCCGATAACGGGAATCTGAATTTAGCTATGTTAAATGCAAAACTAGTTGAAATTAAAAAGAAGAATCCAGAAGTTTTCAAAATTGATCTTGCCCCTGATGATTCGCTTACCTATAGCGAAATAGTTACTATTTTAGATGGTTCTAGAAAATCGGCAAGTCATGAAGAGTTTGTATTTATTGATCCAAAAACCGGCAAAGAGGTTAAAACAGATTTTCTCTTTCCCGAAGTAGTTTTCAATAATATTTTTCAATAGGAAGTTATGGGTAGAAGAAAACAGTACGTACCACAAGTGACTAAAAAAACGGGAATCATGGTTAACGTAACCTCGTTAACTGACATGTTTACCGTTATATTAGTTTTTCTTTTGCAGACCTACAATACATCAGAAGTGCAGATCGACCCGCCCAAAGATATTAGAATGCCAGTTTCGCAGTCGGAAGGGGTTTTGACCCAAGGTTTGGAAATGACATTAAGCAAAGATACCCTGTCAGTTGGAAAAGACCATGTTGCTAATTTAAGCGGCAATGATTTCGCAGTAAACGATCGGGACCCAAAAGATCCAAATTTTATACCACCACTTTTTAATTCGCTAGAAAAGACATTTAAAGACTCAACATCAAAGGCCGTAAAAGACGGGCAAATTCTATTGATTGCAGATCGGGATTTGCCTTACGCCGTGATTAAAAAAGTCATGTACACTGCATCCATGGCCGGTTTTCCGCAGGTTAAACTTATAACATCGAGTCAATAATGCTGAAATTAGTAACCCTGCTAGTTCTATTTTTCAGTCTTGACGCTTTAGCTAAAAAAAAAGATGACCGAGGTCTTCTTCCGGAGCTTAACACCCAATCAAGTTCCGAAAAAGAAACTGAATCGCAATCATTGAAATCAGAAGTCATGATTTCTAAAACCGAAAGCAAGGCCATCGAAGCCCTTCAAAACATTATCAAAAAGAAAAAGGGCACACCCCAAGAAGCGGACATGCTCAATCGTCTAGCCGAACTCTATATGAGGAAATCCAAGTCTGGTCGTTTTTTTGACCTTCAAAAACAGGACGGTAAAAAGCAAATGAGTTCTTTTCCCGTGGCAATGGAAAAAGGCGCCGATTGGCTAAATAAAGCAATCAAAGTCTATAATCAAATATTGACTCAATTTCCTAAGTTTTCCGATACAGACAGCGTTTTATTTAATTCGGCTTTTGCTTACCAACAAATTAATCAAAATAAAAATTCTGAAACCAATTACAAGGCCCTTATTGACCGATTCCCAAATTCTCAATTATTGCCCGATTCCCTGCTAGCCCTCGGAGAACTATTGTACGATCATGGTCGTTTTAGCGATGCTAAAATATACTTTGAACGAATTGAGGAATTCCCCGATTCGCGCGTCTATGTCTATGGACTCTACAAACTCGGCTGGACTTATTACAATTTAAAAAACTCCTCTGATGCCATAAAAAAACTTAAGCTTGTAATTGAAAAAAATCCTCCTGAAACCGAAACCTCAAATCGAAAAGGGTACTATTTACGCAAAGAAGCCATAAGAGATTTGGTGCTATTCATCGGAGAGGTCTACCGAGCAGAAGACCTTTATGATTTTTTTAAACCAATTGTCACAGTTGACGAATTGGGTCCTGTCTTTTTCGACATGGCTAAATTGTATGATTCGTATTCGCGGCTCAAAGACATTCATATTTTCCTGAATGAATTTATCAAAAAAGAGCAGAACAATCAATATGTGGTTAAATCCCATATCCTAATGGCAGAGACTTATGAAACATTAAAAAAGCGCGAGCAAGTTATCGCAGAACTAAGTATCTCGGGTGAGCTTTGTACCGTCGGGTCCGAGTGGCGTGTCCACCAAACACCCGAAGCTATTAACACTGTCTGTCAGGTTGAATTCAAACGATCAAGCTTGGATTTGGCAAAACGCTGGTGGGAAATATGGCAAAAAAATAAAACGCACAAAGAATTCTCACTATTGACGGAAACCATATTAAAACTCATTATAAAAAATGAAGACCCGACCGAGCCAGACCTAAAATCTCGAACCATCCTAGCTGAACTTCAGTTCCAGATTGAAAAGTACGACGACGCGGCCGAAAACTATTACTATGTCGCAAAAATTTCCAAAGACAAAAAAGAAACTCATGACAGCCTATATGCAAGTCTTTATTCAATTGAAAAATCAATGGAACAAACAACCTCGAACGACAAAAAATTACAAAGAAAACAACGGGCGATCGAGTATTACACGAAATTTCCGGATGGAGAACATTTTTTTCCTGTTGGATTAAAGGTCGCCGTAGCCTACTATGAAGAAAAAAACTTTGAAGAATCCCTTAAAATTTTAGCCGTAACCGAAAAGACAAAATCGGATAGTACCGTTCGAAATAAATCTCAAGACCTTATTTTAGATATTTACAATATTCAAAAACGCTATTCAGAGCTAAAAGAACTTTCCCTAGTTTATTTGAAAGAATCAAAAGAGGAAAACCGAACCAAATCGCTGAAAAAAATCAATGAAGAATCCCATTTTTCTGAAATCCAAGTTAAAAACCTACAGTTAAAACCGCTCGATCAAACTCAAAACCTAGTCAGGTATTTTGAAGCGCACAAAGGCTCGGATTTAGGGCAGCGTGCTCTTTTAGAGGCTTTAAAAATATATTTGGAAAAAAAGAGTTTAAATAATTTTGTAAAATCAGCGGAAGAGCTTTTAAAAATCTACCCGTCCTATGACAAAAAAACCAATTTGATTAAAGATCTTGTAAATTCCTATACTGATCTTGCTAATTTTAAAAAAGCGGCAGACTGGTCTTTGAAACTGGCAACACTAGAAAAAGATAAAAAGTCGGTTTATACTGAAAATGCAGCCGATTTAATTTTATTAGAAGGACAGCCTAGAGAAGCAAGACTTCTATACCAGCAGTTACTTTCAGATTCTAGCAAAGAAAAGCGAATTCAATTGTTTAGTAAAATTAAATCGACTTTAGACATGGCAAAGGATCAGAAAGAAATAATAAAAATTAATAACATTATATTAGATTTGAATATTGAGCCTTTTGCCACCGACGTCTTGACAGAAAAAGCTACACTCCTTTATGACCAAAAAGACTATAAAAATGCATTCGAACTGACTATGAAAATACTGAAACGCGATTCTCCGTCTGAAAATCGAGCCAAAGCTCGATTCATTCAAGGACAAATATTGGAAACTGAGTTCGTCTCACAAAGTTTAAAAACTTCCAAAGAAGATCGACTTGGTCTTTTAATCCAACTTAAAACTGAACGGCTTGAAAAAGCACAAACTGCGTATTTAAGTGTTACCAAAATGTCGACTTCAGCTGATCTTGTAAAAAGTAGTTTTGAAGCTGTGGACCGCTGCTATGGTCACTATATTGAATCACTCACAACCATGCCGTTGCCTGAAAGCTTATCCGCAAAAGATCAAGAATCATTGCGGTCCGAGATAAAAAAGGTTCTTGGACCGATTGAAGATAAACGAAAAGAAAATTTGGCGTCTTTAGGTGTTAAAGGGGGAAATAAATCAACTGATGGAACCCCAGGAAATTTTTGGCTGGAAACGACCCCCGAAAAAAGTGTTCGCTTAGAACTAAGTAGCCTTACAGATTCTTTTTTACCTTTAGCACTGCCAAAAGACCCAAGTAAAGAGCCCAACCTGTTTTCGACCAATGATATTGAAACGTGCAAAAATGAATCTCCTAAAATCGGGCTTTCTCTTGTATACAGCTGTGCTGAAAAATCAAAATTTGAATTGGCTGACGAATTAGTTAATCTATTGGCCGATCAAGAGGATAATTTGGAATCTGTTCAATGGGGAGCTGCTTTTTTAGCTTTCAAAAAAGGACAGGTACTAAAAGCTCAATGGATTTTCGAGAAATTAGCTAAGGAAAGCAAAAATAACAGAGACTTGATTTCCTATAATTTAGCGATCATCAGAAGAAAAAACAAAACAGAATCTAGTCCCAATATCAACTTGGATTCGATTGCTGGCCTTAAAGACGATTCATTTTTAGGATTGTATTCGCGATTTATTACACTCTATAGAGCGCAAGAATATAAGGAAATCGAAAACTTGCACTACCAACTCACTCAAAAACGCGAATACTCGGAAAATCCAGCATTTAGAGAGTTTTTGTTGCCCTATCTAGCTGAAAGCTTGTCTCAAGTTGAGAACACAGACAAAGCCATTAAAATTTTAGATTCTTTGCCGGTTTCCCAATGGAAAATTCCCGAGTATTTGTATTTTTCGAAAGCACGAATTTATGAGGTGTTTAAGAATTCGACGGAAAGAGCTATATATTTCTATGATTTAGCTAATAAAGAAACTCGACTAGCCGATAAGAAATCGTGGCTAGTTAAGAAAGTTGGTTTCTTAAAATCCAAGAAACAGTAACTAAAAACAAATACGCGGTATGTAAGCTCCCCAAAAAGTTTAAGGAAGGACGATATGAAGGCTTATCTGCTGGTATTTTTTCTATTTGTGGTAACCGCTACGCCTACCTATTCAGAATCCAAAAAAAAGGTCGTAAGAAAAGTCCAAGAAGTCAATTTTGCTGAAATGAGCATTAAAGGAACCATCCGTAATCCTGACGGAGCATTTCTGGTTCAAAAAAAGGGGATAAAATTTATGCCCTTGGTTGACGTTCAAAAAAATATGGACAAAAAAATCAGGGAAGCTAGCTTTTACGTGAGATAAATTAAAATGAAGCAACTTTTTATTGAACAACTCAACACTACGGGCGAAAAAAAGGTCTGGAAACTAGGGACCGACAAGCGCCAATATACGTTTGGAACATCCCGGACGGCTGACCTCGTGTCGATTGATTCCTCGTTGGAATTTTGGGAAGGACTTTTTGCATTTGAAAATGGCGAGTGGAGCTATATTTCAATGAATTCAACCTCGCACAAATCAGACAACGGTCCGGATACGATCGTCGATTCAAAAAAAGAAATAAAATTCAAAAATTCAACAATTGGATTAACGACTCTTACTCGAGAGGTTGAAATAAACCAATTCAAGCTCGATTTGTCAAATCTTGGGAGCAATACTAAAAAGTTTCAAGTTTTCCAAGTTTGTTACGAATCCCAAGTGATTGAAACTCAAATCATACCATTTTCGAAAAAATTTCTACCAAGAAGTTTACCAGGCTCGATGAAAATTGACCCGATCCCGTCTTCTTCATGGCACGTTTCAAAAGTCGGCGATTTTACAGTTAAGCAAAAATCAATAGACGTAGAGAAACCTTCTAAATTGTTCTTTTTAAAGTCCGATGACCTGATTGACCGTGATGCGATGACTGGACTGGTTTCGCTAGTGGTTCTTTGTCTACTATTTTTGACGGGCTATTTTTTAATACCTAGAACAGAAAGATACATCCCGGTTTCTAAAAAAGCGATTGCAACTCGAATTTTCGTTACGGAACAACCCAAAAAAGAAAAAGCTAAAGTACAAGTCAAAGATGATACCAAAAAATTTGCACCTGCAGTTGTCGAAGCTCCGAAAATTGAAACAGCAGCATTAGGAGACGCTCAACCTGCAAAAAGCAAAGTGGCAGGAGTGCTTAAAACTCTAAATTCTGGACGTCTGTCTACACTTATTTCAAAAGTTTCCGCACAAGGGCAAAAGTCCAAGACCGTAGTTATATCAGACGGAATTGCAGCAGGAAGTGGCGCGTCTGGGCGCGCACTTGCTGGAATGGGAAAAATAGAAAAATCTGGATCCGACTGGAGCCAAGACAACGGATCCAAAGGGTTTAAAATTTCTACCAACGGAATTGGCGGCGGTAAAAACGTAAATAGTTTTGCAACTTTGTCCGGCGGAAAAGTCGGTAAAGGCGGCGTTGGCTTGATCGAAGATGAAAGCGAAGTCGTCGGTGGTCTCGATCGCGAAGAAATAGCCAATTATATTCGCACTCAACTTGGCCAGATACTGTATTGCTACGAACGTCAATTGTCTGCAAACAAAGAACTTTTTGGTAAAGTTTCGGTAAAATTCACGATCAACGGTATCGGAAAAGTCGAAACCCAGTTCGTAAGCGATACCACATTAAAAAATTCAACAGTCGAAGGATGTATGCTGAATAAAATTGCAACCTGGAAATTTCCAGCCCCTAGGGGAGGCACTAAAGTCATCGTGACGTACCCTTTCCTATTTAAGAGTACTAACTAGAGCACTATCACAGGAGGATACGTGAAATACATGCCACCGACATACTTCAGCGCTGCTGCGTTCACACTGGCCTTTGCTTTTTCAATTGCAAGCTATTCAGAAACCGAGCCTGAAAAAAAATCAGCAGATCCAAAACAAATTGAAAATGTGGATTCGGATAAACTCGACATTCAAAAACTTGAACAAAAATACTGGTCCGCCAAAGATGATGACTTTAGCGTCATTCAAAATAGGGCGTTCCAAAAAGAAAAAAGATTTTTTGGATCTCTTAACTATGGCATTCCATTTAATGATCCCAATTCTATAGGTAGTTTAATGGGTATGAACTTAGGATACTTTTTTAACGAACGCTGGGGCCTAGAGCTTAACTATGTTAGTGCCCATTTTCAATTCAATGATACAGTCGACTATTTCAAAAATCGATATGGCGTTCTGCCCGATCACAATACGTTTAAGTCAGCCCAAACAATCATGGGATACTGGGTCCCGATCTATGCAAAAATGAGTTTGCTAGATAAAAAAATTATCTATTTTGATATGGGACTTGGATTTGGAGTGGGCACAACCACTTTTGATCAAAACTCGTGCACAGATGTTACAGTGTGTAAAACAGGGACAGGATTAGGTGGAATTTCTAAAAGCTCGCTTTCAAGTTCTCACTATGCTTTTTCAATTATGCAGCAGTTTTTCTTAAGTGAACATTGGGCAATTCGCGTCGATCTTATCAATCGTTACACAAATGAATCACGAGTCAATTCGACGAATAACCAAGATATTGGTTCAAAACAAATTAACGACACGGCTTTCCAATTTGGTGTGACATTTTGGAAATAAGGACGATTAAAATGCCAAGAATAATTCAATTTAAAATCTTATTACTTTTGGGTCTGCCAGTGATTTGTTTTGCTCAGCTTGACGTAACAACAAAAGGCCTGGCCCCCTCAAAAAAGCTTTCTATTAAAAAATCAAAAGTTCCATCTTATACCTTTAAGCCCGGACAGGACATTCCTCGTTTAGATATCGGGACTGAAAACCAGCTGGCTTACAAACCTCTTGATCTGAATCTAAAACAAAACCAAATTCAAAATCAAAAAATAAGGAAACTCAATATTATAAAAACGATTGAGCCGGATAAAAAAATGCTGGCTGTACCAACCCTAAGTTTACCGAAATCTGTGGCCTCCAAAAAGACCTTGGATGCTATTCCAGCTCTAGAAAACTTGAAAGCGACCTACTCGCCGACATTCACAGATCCAACTGTGGCTCTAAAAGACATCATCCTTTTTAAGCCGCAAGAATTCAAAATTCTAGAGGGTCAGATATATTTCGAAAACATTAAAAATTATGAAATGGCAATCTCCCATTTTGGCGATTTGTTAAAAGATAAAGAATTTGGTTTAGAAGCTTATTATCACTATGGACTTGCCGCTAAAGAACTCAAACTTTATTCCGAATTCAAAAACTCGTTGGTAAAAGTGGCTGCAAGTTCAAAATCAAAAGAGCTGCGCCACTGGGCCATCGACGAACTAGTTCATGGAGTTTCTTTACTTGAAATTAATGATATTGGCGACATCGATCCTTTGATTGAAAGTGTTGATTTTGATGCTGATAAATTTGATGGCTATCAATTTTATCGATCTAAATATTATTTAGAAAAAGGTAATTTAACTGAAGTTGAAAATGCACTTGGATTAATCCCTGAAAAATCTGAATTCTATCCCGAGTCTCGTTTTATTGCCGGACTTTCAAAATACAGACAGGGAAAAATTTCTGAAGCAGAGGAGCACATTCAAGAAGTAATTAAAAATAGTAAATCCTTAGCTGCAATTCAAACTTTGGCTTCCTTGACCCTAGCTAGAATCTATTTTCAAAAGCAAAATTACAAAGAAGCCCAGCGAATGTACCTTTTAGTAGATAAAGACCACCCTCTTTGGCTTCAGGCAATGGTTGAACTGGCCTGGACTCAAATCTTGATGAATGATTACGAAGGGGCCGCTGGTAATATGTTTTCACTTCACACAGATTTTTTTAAAAATGCGTACAATCCAGAATCGTATGTTGTTCGCACTATTAGCTATCTAAATTTGTGCCAATTTGGAGATAGTCTGCAAGTTTTAACCGCGCTGGGTAGAAAGTACGCTCCCTACTTTGGCAGAATTGATAATTATATGACGCAAAAAAAGGACCCAGCAGACTACTATCAAACGGTTCGCTCTTGGCTAAAAAATCCAGATCAAAAAGACGTTGATGGAGTGCCCCGATCTTTCGTGATAGAACTTGCACGGCATCCTTCCTTTATCACGGTCCAACGTAATATTAATCGATTGGAAGATGAAATCACCGCTTTCAACCAGGTCACCCTGAGCTTAATTCAGCGTGAAAAAGATTTAATAAAAAAACAAGCATCCTTAAATCAGGAACTTAACGGGGTAAAAGCTGGGCTTTTAGATCCTAAAAAAAATCACGAAATTTTAAAAGAACAAGAACAATCCATTCAGAGACGACTTCAAAGTTTTAAGTATCAGCAACAGGGAATTAAATCTGCTCGGGATACGATCAAGGGCCTTCGCGAAATATCATTTGCACGAATTGACAAAGACAAAACAAAACATCGTGTCCGCGCAGGCATCGTTCTGAAAGAGCGCCTTGCACAGCTTACTGGCGATCTTAAAGGCTTGCTCGATCAAAATGAACTTTTACAATACGAAGTCTACTCTGGCGCCGGAGAACATCTTCGATTTCAAACAGTTAGTCAGGATATCAAGGGCGATGACCCAAAACAACGGGAACTAGCATTGGCACAAGCATTAAAAGAAAAAGACAAAAAAGTAAAATGGAACTTTCAAGGTGAAATATGGGAAGACGAAATTGGGCATTTTAGATCGTCTCTTAAAAACGTGTGTGCGCAAGAATAAGGAGATTTTATGAAACAGATTTCAATTTTCGTCTTTACTATGACTTTAATAGTTCTTAGTGCCAACGCCAGGCCAAACAGCACGGACACCTTGGCAAAAATTAAATCGAATATCGACAATGCGAAGTTAAACCTTGAGGACTACAAAAAAAATCTAACAGTAGTTGAAAAAAATATTCAAGAAGTAAATAAAGCTAAAAAAGAAGTCGATGACCAGAAAAAACAAGTGACAGCATCTCTAAAAGAAAACCAAAGCTCAATAAAAAAAGTTGAAAGCAGTGAAAAAGAACTGCAATCGCTGCTCAATGACGAAAAAGCCAAACTCGCCCAAGAGGATAAAAAAATTAAGGAACTAGAAGACCTGATTGTCAAAATTAAAGAAAACCAAAAGAAGCGAAATGAAAATATCAAAGATTATGACGCCCAGGTAACCAGCATCGCGGAAGAGAAGAAACAATGGTCAAATCGAATTCTGGGACTAAAGGATCAGGACAAGCAAGTGGCTGATAGGCTTAAATCCGTGTCCCAGCAAGACAGCGATTGGAAAAACAAAAAACGTGGCTATGAGGGTGAAATACAACGTTGGAACAAGGAAATCGACAAACAGCAAAAGACTTATGACAATTTCAAAAATATGGCAGAAGTAAAAGAATAATTAGATTTTTTTAAAAAATTGAAATTCTAATTTTTACTAAGAGCTAAATTAATTTTATCAGCCGTTTCTTTAAAAAAGTCTTTTTCGCGCAACGATATTTTAGAAAACTGTTTGGTAGAATTGTATTCATCTAAATGTTTGTTAATTCTAAAAAGTGGCCCAGCCACTCGATTGGTCATTACCAAACCAACACCGTAGCTTACAAAAATTACGATTAAACTGCTAACAAGAAGAATGACAAGCTGTTCATTAGAAACACTTTCAATGAGCTCGTTAGCTTGTTCATACGCGGGCCCTTTTACCTGACTGGCAAAATGGGTTAGCCGATAATAAACGACTAAGTTGCTTAGCACATAAAAGAAAAGATTTAATACAATTCCAAAAGTTATAAAATTTAAAAATTTTATTTGAAACCCAGGCTCAATAAGATATTTTTTGCGAACCATTAAAACCCCTTTGTAATTTTTGATGCCTTAATTAGAGACTAGGAATCTTCGTCTTTCAATTGTTTATTTCAAATAATTTTTGAAATGTAAATTTGAACCCTATTGACGCTTCATTTTGAGACCCTACGAAGAAAGCCTGGAAGTCAGTTTAATAAACGGCTAAAATTTGAATAGTACAAGAACGTCTACGGGGATAATAATGGGCAATTCGATAAAAAACTATCGTGGATTCAGTTTGATTGAACTCATAATTGTAGTGGCCATTATTGGAGTTCTTTCTATGATTGGGATCCCTCGATATGAAGCCTTCCGGGCAAAAGCCTATCAGACCGAAGCGCGAGGAATTTTATCCAGTTTGCACGCCGCTGAATCAGCATTTTTCATAGAATTTGGTGGCTACCATTCTTCGCTTAAAGTTTTGGGAGTTTCACCGATTGGCCGAGTCCGATACAACGTAGGCTTCGGATTCGGCGGAGTTACGCCTGGTTCAGGTCCCATTGAAACAGACATTTTAAATACGTGGCAGATTTGTACTGGTGCCTGGGGAGTTGGAACAAATCCTGATTGTGTAATGAATGATCACGTTCCTGGATTACCTGCCGAGGCAACGGTGACTGTATCTACCTATACGGCAATGGCGGTTGCCTTTGACGATATACTTCTTTCTGAATACCAAATTGGTAGGCCCGAGCTGATAATAGCCCAGATAGTTTTTGGTGATAACTCAAATGCAAATCCGATCCGCCCGATGCCCAATCCACCAGGCGCTGTTTATGACGGCTGGGGAATGAATGAACTCAAAGTTATGATTCACGCTTCTGTGGACGATTCAACTGTAGGGTGCCTGTCAACGAACACCTGCACGAATGCGCTCCCAGCGCCTCCCTAAGCAACCACCCAAATTGATTTTTATATTTCATGGCACAATCGCTGTTTCATTTCGAACCAAATTTCGCCTCATTTTAATAATCAGAAACCAACCTGTGGAAATATTTTAAACAACATGCTAAACTGTAAACATAACAAGAACGTAAATGGAGTATTAAATGCGAAAATCAGTAAAAAATAACCGTGGGTTTAGTTTGATTGAGCTTCTAACGGTAGTGGCCATTATAGGAATACTTTCTATGATTGGCATTCCTCGGTATCAAGCTTTTAGGGTGAAAGCCTATCAGACTGAAGCTCGTGGCATTTTATCAGCACTCCACGCCGGTGAATCGGCCTTTTACATTGAGTATGGCGGCTACCATTCTTCACTTAAAGTGTTAGGTGTTTCACCCATTGGCAAAGCTAGGTATAATATCGGATTTGGAGCTTCTGGTGCTCTGCCGGCAATGGCTCCGATTGAGTCGGTGTTTTTAAACACTCGCACCGTTTGCTCTGGCACATACGGAATCGGAACGGAACTCCAATGTTTAATGAATGCCCCTGTTCCGGCTGTACCTAACTCTGCCTCAGTCACACAATTTACCTACACTGCGGTGGCAGTGGCCTACGACAATACACTATTGTCAGAATCTCAAAGTCCTGAATCCGTTTCAGTTATCGCAAAACTAGTATTAGGAGAAAACTCAAATGCAGTTAGCCTTCCGCCGCCGACTCCGACTGGAAATGTATTGGACGGATGGGGAATGAATGAACTCAAAGTCATGACTCATGCTTCTGTTGACGAGACTGCAGTTGATTGTTTTGCATTTGGAACCTGCCAACATATACTGCCGGTGCCTCCGGAGCCTGCTAACTAAATATTTTAATTCTTAAAAATATTGAACGTATACGGAGAAATTATGAACACGCATTTACAAAATAAACGAGGATTTAGTTTAATAGAACTTCTAACTGTGGTCGCCATCATTGGCATTCTTTCGATGATTGGGATTCCCCGGTATCAACACTTTCGCACAAAAGCCTACCAAGTCGAAGCACGCAACCTGCTAAGCGCTGTTCACGCGGGGGAATCGGCTTTCTTCATTGAATACGGTGGATACCACTCATCGCTTAAAGTATTAGGCGTGCAACCAATTGGGAAGGCAAGGTTCAATATTGGTTTTGGCGCGCCCGGCGTGTTGCCCGCGATGTCTCCGGTAGAAATATCATTTCTGAACACACGATCTCTTTGCTCTGGAACGTTTGGTTTTGGGTCCTACCTTGGATGTGTTATGAATGCTCCGATTCCAGCAGTTGACGTAGGGGCCACTGTTTCTCAATTTTCATACAACGCTGTTGCCGTTGCCTATACAAACACTTTACTTTCTGAAAGCCTAAAAGAAACTTCAAGTTCTTTGATAGCCGAAATGATTCTTGGCGAAAGTTCTAATGCAATCGGAATCATCCCAACTATTGGTACAATCACGACGCGAGTCGATGGCTGGGGCATGAATGAACTAAAAGTAATGACTCACGCAGAAGTAGACGAAACATCTATCAGCTGTTTGGCTGCCCATACCTGTGAAACACTGGCGGTCATGCCTCCGGATCTTGCTCCCTAATCTGGTTTTTCAATTCGCCCATCTGGGTATTTGGCAAAACGAACAATTTCGTTTCCATGAACCATATCCGGGCGTTTCCAAGGCCAGCCACCAAACTGAGTGCGCTGGAAATCACTGATCGTTTTTCTGATTTCATCTTCTGAATTCATCACAAATGGACCGTATTGTACTACCGGCTCGCCAATGACTCTTGATTGCAATATCAGAATTTCTACGACAGAACTACCCGCTACAATATTCATCGGTGCAGCTGAATCCACATTCAGTCCTGAATTTACCGCAATCCTGTGACCATTTACTGAAACCCCGGCGCCTTCAAAAACATACACTGTCCGAGCCGCCGCCACTTTTGACACAGGAATTTCAAACTGTCCCCCGGGTAGAATTTTAAGTAACCAAACCACCGTGTCGCTGTCTTTTTGACTGGCCCAACTATCTGGAGGAGCCGCGAGCGCCTTGGTGTCAAAGTAGTCACCCGCGATTACTGTAAGATCGACTTTGTCCAATTTCACAGTCGGGATCTGCTCACTCCAAAACATCGTAAAATGCGCAGGGACCATTTTATTTTTTTTAGGTAAATTCAGCCAAATCTGAAAAAGCTCGAGAGTATTTACATCGTCTTGTTTCAGAAGTGGAAACATTTCCGAGTGCTGAACGCCCGCGCCTGCTGTCATCCACTGAACATCGCCTTGCCCATACCGGCCAGCAGCCCCTAGTGAATCGGCATGATCTACATAGCCCTTTCTAACGATTGTTATAGTTTCAAAGCCCCGGTGAGGGTGCACAGGAAATCCAGGAACGACGTCACCATGATACATGCGGAAACCATCTTTTGGTGTAAAATCCTGGCCCAAAGTTCGACCACTAAGCAGAGCTTTATCCGGACCATAATTTGAATTTCCTTTGGGATACAGGTCATTGTGATGAACACAAAATAAAAAAGGTTCCTGGGTCAGCCACTGAAAATCTAAAACAAATTCTTTTTTAATCATAGTCGACATCCGTAAATATATTTTACCGTTTCAATTTGGAAAAAGCTTTTTGAAAGACTTTACCAAACGTGCTTTCAAATTCTTCCATTTTTAATAATTTCGAAATCAAAATAAAAACAAGACTTGCAAGCGTGATAGACAAAAACAAAACGATCGCTTTGACTCCAAAGCGCCACTGTTCTATCAACACACCTTTTAACCACGGATGAATCTGAAGCATGACACCCATCAAACAACAAATTAAAACGAATTTAAAAAAAGAAACTAACAATTTGCGGATGGGCAATGGGCCCACAAAAAATGGAAACAAAACAAATAGTGCTAAAAAATTGAAAGCGCTGCTAACAAGAGATGATATATTTAAACCTGTCAGTCCCCACCGAGCCATTAACACAGGCGCTAGCAAAAAGTGCCCAACAAGACTAAACAAAGACACCAGAGCCGGAAACCAAGTATTTTTTATCGCAAAATAGGCTGGTGCTATTATCCTTACACCGCTGGCTGGAACCATAATGATGGCCCAGATTT
>JAYTTH010000106.1:0-8569 GCA_043745515.1 Pseudobdellovibrionaceae bacterium
GCAAAGGGTTTTTACTCTGCCGGTTCTCGTGCGTTCATTCATGCGACTGAAAAAGTAGATCGAGCAATGGCGTACATGTTCAAAGGTCGAAAGATGAACAAGCGTCATTTTCGTACTCTTTGGAATCAACGTATCAATGCGGCGGCTCGTTTAAACGGAACGACGTATTCGCGATTAGTTGGTGGCTTAATTAAAGCAGGAGTCGAAGTGAATCGTAAGAACTTGGCCGAAATGGCAGTTAGCGATCCACAGGGATTCACAAAAATGTGTGCTTACGCGATGAAGTAAATCGTGTTTCACAGGGACCTATGAAGACGTCAAAAAAATCTAAGTCCATTAAATCTAAAAAAGGATCTTCTAAACGAAGGTCCTTTTTTATTGGCTCGAATGTCGGTGAAAATAAATCCGATCCCACATTTGATACAAGAAAGTCAGATCATTTAGCACTGTCGTTGGACCCTGAAACCCAAACGACAACGAATAACTTTATGGATCAGATTTTTTTACAATCGACCGCGTTTCCTGAAGTTAATTTTGAAGATGTTCAGATGAAAACACAGTTCAATGGGCTGGAATTATCAGCACCATTTTTTATTAGCTCTATGACCTCGGGAACGACTCTAGGAGAGCCAATCAATGAAGCCTTTGCTCTATTGAGCCAGGAAAAGCAAATCTTGATGGGGGTCGGTTCCCAGCGAAAAGAAATTCATAACGATTCGGCTATGAAGGAATGGCAGCGATTGGGCAAAAAATTCCCCAAAGCCCGATTTCTTTCTAATTTAGGTTTAAGTCAGGTGATCTCGACGCCAATCGACAGAATTCAAGCGGTTGTTGAAAACCTTAATGCAGTCGGTTTGATAGTGCATTGTAATGCACTTCAGGAGTGTATTCAAAAAGAAGGGACTCCGCAGTTTAAAAACGGCCTGGCTTCTATTGAAAAGCTAGCCAAAGTTTTGAAAGTTCCAATAATTGTAAAAGAAGTGGGGTTTGGATTCTCGCAGAAGGACTTGGTTCGATTAAATCAGGTCGGAGTAGCTGCCGTCGACTTTTCAGGTCGTGGTGGTACAAATTGGGCTCGAATTGAAGCGTTGAGGCACCCTAAAAATTCTATACGTATGGAAACGGGATATGTGTTTTCCAGTTGGGGATATGATATACGTGAATGGATAGAGTTCCATGATCGAGACACTGTTTCTTATCAGTTTTGGGCAAGCGGGGGTATCAGAAATGGGCTTGATGTTGCTAAAATGATAGCAGTTGGGGCCAAAATGGTAGGAATGGCGCAACCCTGGCTAAAAAGTTTGGTTGTCGATTTTAAAAAGAATAAATTAGACATTCAAAACTTGTTTGATTTTTACGATAAAACGTATCGAGAATTGCAAATTGCGTTGTTCTGTTGTGGTTATGATAACTTGGATTCGTTCAGAAAAAATAAGGCCTTTTATGTCAGATGAAAAAAATTTAGACGTTTTATTTAATGGGTTTTCAAAACTCAATTATGATCAACGACTATCGCGTTTGCAAAAATCAGGACTTATTGATTCGGATGAATTGCATTTTCTTGCTGCCGGTGGAATTAAAGACATCATTCTAAGTGAAAACTTCATCGAGAACTCAATTGGGTATTTTCAAATCCCCCTCGGAGTGGCCACTCATTTTCGTATTGATGGCGCGGACCATTTTATTCCCATGGCCGTTGAAGAGACCTCAATAATTGCAGCTGCCAGTAAAACCGCAAAATGGATCAAGGAAAATGGCGAGATAAAAACTCGCGTCATCGGCACAGATATAATCGGGCAAATACAACTGGCTAAAGTAACTGACTTTGAAAAATTGAATTCTGTTTTAAATGAAAACAAAGAACGATTGATATCTAGTGCCAATAAAGATGTGGTTCCGACTTTGCTGTCTCGTGGTGGCGGGGTTCGCGAAATTAAAATTCGAAAGTTAAATCGACCTGATGGTCAGTGCATGGTTGTTATTCACGTGCACATGAATCCCTGCGAAGCCATGGGCGCTAATTTAGTCAATCAAGTGTGCGAGTATTTAAAAAAACCGATTGAAGAATTCTCTGGCGAAAAAGTCACGATGTGTATCTTGTCTAATTTGGTAGACACCAAAATAACCGAAGCTGAAATCACTATTAAAGTAGATTCAGAATTAGGTGAAAAAATTGAAGAAGCCAGTCTTTTTGCAGAAATTGACCCGTATCGGGCGGCGACAAACAACAAGGGTATATTAAACGGAATCGACCCTATTGTAATTGCCACAGGAAACGATTGGAGAGCTGTAGAAGCCGGTATGCACGCATATAGTGCGCGATCGGGCAGCTATTCTTCCTTGTCGCGTTGGAGATACAAGGCGGGAATTCTAAAGGGTGAAATGCAGGCGCCAATTATTTTAGGGACCGTTGGCGGCGTTACGCGTTTGCATCCGACTTCAAAATTGGCTTTGAAGATATTGGATGTGAAATCGTCCAATGACTTGAGTAGAATATGTGCTGCTGTGGGACTGGCTCAGAATTTAGGCGCTTTGCGTGCACTTACGACTGTAGGAATTATTGAAGGCCATATGAAGCTGCATATTAAAAATTTATCCTTGGGAGCTGGGGCTACCGACATTGAAATACCAATTTTGCAAAAACGATTGGAAGAGATTCTGATTCTGCAAAAGCGAATTACACTATCAAATGCTGTTGAAGTTTTAAAAGAGATTCGGATGAATCAGTAGCTCTGTGGCAGGTTTAAAATATCAAATTCAGATTCCAGGTAAAACATTTTTTTTCGGCGAGTACGCGGCCCTGCTTGGTGGCGAAGCTTTGATGATATCTTCAAAACCTGGATTTGAAATGGAATTCGAGCAAGTGCAGGATCCTTGGCCCAATCCATTTCATCTAAAATCCCCTGCAGGGCGTTTTTATAGTAAAAATGAAGAGTATTTTTTCAATTGGCGAGTTCAGTTTACTGATTATTATCAAGGTCGGGGAGGATTTGGCGCCAGCACGGCGCAATTCTTGGGACTTGCATTGTTTAAACGCTATTTTGAAAATCCTGACCCGCACATTTTAAAAATGAATTTCAAAGACACCATAAAATCTATTTGGGATGACTATCTTCTGATAAATGATCATCCAGAATCCGCCGTGGATTATTTGGAAGCTTTGTCACATTTACCAAGTGGTTATGATTTATGGGCCCAATCAATGGGTTCGATGGTTCGTGTTAGTCGACAGATTAATTCTAATTTTACAAAGTCAGAGGATTTAAAATCTTTGGATTTATTTTTGAACGAAGAAGTTCATTTTGCAATTGAACCGGTGTCTTGGCCATTTAGTCAGCTTGAGTGGCTTTTAGTGCCGACAGGTTTTAAAGTGCCGACTCACGAACATCTGAAAACTCTAAAGACGGCTTCGTTTGCAAATTTGAAAGCCCAAGCGACTCTTTTAATGAAAGATTTTATTGATAAAAAGCAAAGTGAATTTCTGGTGCGGCTCAATAAATGGAACCGAGAATTAGAATCGCTCGGTCTCATTCATCCCAATACTGCGAAAATATTAAAGGCATTGAGATCTCATTCAGAGGTGTTATTCACAAAAGGGTGTGGGGCTTTGGGAGCCGATGTTATTTTGTTAGTTTTTGCAAAAAACGACCAAACACGTATTGAATTGGTTTTGAAAAAAATAGGATTAAATGAGGCCTATGGGATTAAAGACGTCTGGGAACAGAAGGTTCAGGTTCAAATATGCTAGCACCAAAAATAGTATCTGCGCCCTCTAATATCGCGATTATAAAATATATGGGAAAAACCAGTACCGAGCAGAATTTGCCTTCCAATCCATCGATTTCCTTTACGCTGAATCATTTGCGGTCGTTTGTAAGTATTGAATTGAATAAATTAGGGTTCGATACTTGGCGGCCTCTTATTGGAGATGGAATGTTGCCTATAGAACTGAGTGACAAAGGAAAACAGAAATTTCTAAAACATTTTGGACGATTAAAAAAAAATTGGTCTATTGAATCCTATTTTACGATTCAATCTGCTAACAACTTTCCATCAGACTGCGGAATCGCAAGTTCTAGTTCTAGCTATGCGGCTTTGACCTTGGCAGCGGCAACCGTGTTCAATCAGATGAATCCGAAAAAAGAATCTCTAGAAAGTGGTTTTCTGTCTGCTTGGTCCAGGCTGGGATCTGGATCTTCTTGCCGAAGTTTTTTTGATCCCTGGGCAATATGGAAAGGTGAAATGGCTGAACCCTGGAATTGTGCTTTCAGGGAATTGAATCATTGTGTACTTTTAATAGATTCTAGTAAAAAAGATGTTTCATCCTCAGATGCCCATTTGCGAGTTACTACAAGCCCTTTGTTTACCTCCCGAATCCACAAGGTTTCTGAAAGATTGAAGCAACTAGAGCAAGCAAACAGTGATCGCGATTGGAATCGGTTTAGTGGGTTGGCCTATGAAGAGTTCCAAGAAATGCATGAATTATTTGAAACCAGTCAACCGAAGTTTACGTATCGCGGCGTAGAAACCTTTGAGGTGATCAATAAATTAAACGAATTAAATAAAAAATTGGAATCGAAAATTCTTATTACGATGGACGCCGGAAATAACATCCACTGCCTGACGTTACCTAATCGTCGAGATGACTTAATTAAATTAGAAACATTGTTTCCAAAGGTAAAAACTATCAATTCATGGTCAAGTATGAAGGTTAATCATGTCTAAGTTTACTACCATCACTTATGGTAAATGGATATTTTCTGGCGAGCACTCAGTATTAAGAGGGGGGCCCGCGCTCGTTTTCCCTTTGTTTAACAAGAAATTGGAACTTGATTATGTTCGATTAATTTCAGATCTAAATTTGACTGTTTTGGCATCGGGGGAAAATGCTTCGGATATTTTAGAACTTTTTCCAGGGGTTCTCGCCAAAGCACTTAGTATATTAAATAGACCTTATGAAAAAATTAAAGGGACCATTCAGTTTAAAAATGAATTGCCACTTGGTTCTGGAATGGGGGCAAGTTCGAGTTTGTGTGTTGCCTTTAGTCGTTGGTTTAATTTCTTAGAGCTGGTTAAAGAGGATGAAATATACGAATTCGCCAGACAATTGGAAAATATTTTTCACGGCGAAAGTAGCGGCGTTGATATTGCTGTTGTCATGCATGCAAAGCCTTTAGTGTTCAAACGTCCAAATATAATTGAAATATTAGAAGTAAAAAATTCCCAATATCTTTATTTAAGTCACACAGGGCAAAAGGGGATTACAAAAGAGTGTGTAAATAAAGTGAATTCGTTTATTAAAGCAAATCCAAGCGATGGTAAACGGCTTGATGAAAAAATGATAGCAGCTACGTTGCGGGCTTTGCAATTTTATACTAGGAAAAGTGACCAAACTAGTTCTAGCGAAGAACTTGCCCTGATTTTAAATGCTGGGTACGAATGTTTCAAAGAATGGGGTTTGACCAAAGACCGAGTTGATGTCCATATTAAGCTTTTGAGGTCTGCTGGGGCTTTGGCGGTCAAGCCGACTGGCAGTGGAGGGGGCGGCTACGTTTTGAGTCTTTGGCCCAAACCGATTTCTACCCAATTTGAATTTGAAATGATTCCATTGTTTATTTAAACAATTCGCCTAATTTTTTCTTGGCCTCGTTTTCAAACTCTTTCTTTTTGTCTTCTACCAATTTTTCGGCTACTTTTTTCTGTTTTGCGACTTCAGCGTTGGCTTGATCCTTAGCTTGAGCGATTTGTCGGTCGGCAGCTGCTTTGACTTTATTTTTCTGATAATCAATAAATTTTTGAGTCATTTTATCAAACGTATTGCCTGCAAAGCTCCATTTAGGCTGCTTTAAATTTCCTTCAATGGATATCGGAACTTCAATTTGGCCTGCTTTGTTTTGATTGGCTAAAAGAAAATCTCCTTGAGCAGGCAAATTAACTAATTTAAAAATGCCGTCAATTTTACTTTCTAAATCAAACTGAATTTGCCCACTGAGGTTTATTTCATCGTTGTTTCTTGCTACGACCTTAAAACCTGTCAGTTGAACCTTTGAATTTTTAATTTCAAATTCAGACTCGGTCGAGGCACTCAAATTACTGACGGGAACAGCACTAGGTAGCCCAAAGTCTTTGGCAGCTGAAATTTTTTGCTTTACTTCTTCGACTATTTTTAACATGTTTACTTCGCTGGTGGGGATCTTAAAATGACCCTTTGCTACTAGGTCGTTTTTAAAATTGAGGGTGCCAGGCATCTTGGATTGTCCACTGACTTCAAAATTGGCAACTCCAGAAATAAGTTCTTTGTATTCTGGCATTACAAAATCTACAAGAGGTGAAAATGAAATGTTAGCAGAATTTAAAGTGTATTTAATTTTAGGATCTGGTTCGGTCAGTGGGATATTTACATCCGTAAAGGTCAGACTTCCATTGAACATGCTTTTCACTTCGCCATTAAGTCTAAGGTTATTGTTTGCCAAATTCGCAGCCAAGGTAATATTTTGAAATTTACTGGAGTCTTTGAAAGAAACGCTTTGAATAGTGACTTTCTGATCCCAGCGAATTTTCCTTAGTAAGGGAGCATTGGATATAAAGGCTTCTGGCACCAGCAATTTTGGTTCTAGTTTTGCAGGATTCGCTGGTGGCTGTTTTGACAAATGAAAATTGAAAGGAAGTGAAACAGATTCTATGGTGGTTTCTAAATCTGCATCAAGCGAAAATTGGGATTCTATTGGTTGAAAAGGGTCTAGTTTGCCCTTCATGGTCACGTGACCCTTATTCTTCATATCCGAGACAGTATTTAGCCACTCATTGGCAGGTAACAGAGGCTTTACTTTTTTCCAATTCAAAGAATCTAGGTCAATACTTAGGTTGAAGCTGTCTTCTTTGGATAGTGGAGGTGTACCTTTAACTGTAAAGGTAGTAAGAAACGTATTTAAATACAATTTTTCAATATTAAGCTTTCCTTCTTTTGCCTGGATACTCCAATCAGCCTTCAAAAGATCGGTGTTTGTTTTTCTAACTTCATTCCCTTGGGAGATAGTCAGGGGAGTGAAATCACTATGACCAGTGATTGACCCAGTTAATACTTGGGATCTTTCTACAAGCATCTTTCCATTTACTGTGAGTGACAATGGCCCATCTATTGAAATCAAATCATTTTTAAATTTCAAATAGTACTTTAGATTATTAGCCTGAATTTTTCTTAAATTTACCGTCAAATATTTTGGCTGATTTAGAAAACCTTTTACTTGCCCATCGAGTTCTACATCTCCGGAAATATCAAAGTCTTTATTATTTGGCAGAAATTTCTTGAATTCTTGAAGTTTGAATGGTTTGACCGCGACCGTTAAATCCGATGCTCTTAGAATACTTGCCATGCCATTTACTGAAACATCCAGTGTGTGAAACCACAATTTGAAACGATCAATTGTTAAATCGCTCGAATAAGAAATCGTGCCTTCTGTTGCCAATCGGACGGACTTATTCTTGTAAAATAAATCCTTGTAAGAAATTTCAGCGCCATCTAAATTTACTTTCCAATTTGCCGATGTAAGCGCTGGAACTTTATTTAGATAAGTGAATGAAGAAACAAGATCAGCGGTTACCGGCCCCTGAAAACCAATATCTTGATTTTTGAATTTGAAATTAGCCGCGAAGGATTTTAAACTTACCTGTCCCTTTACTTGCGAAGCTGGTATGGCATTTACATTTCCTTTGGCTGCAACTTCCACATTTAAAACTCCAGAGGGGTCGGATATGGGAAGCTGGGATTGATATTTTTTAATAAATGGCAAAGCTTCAATATTTGGAATTGATATTTTGCCATTGGAATCGAAATCTAGGGTGTTTAAATTGATCTGGCCTCTGATTGAATTTTTAATATCGGCAATTGAAGTTTCACTTTTTACTACGCTCAAAACGCCATGGTTAATGGTAACTTCTGACTGAGATTTGATCGGTACATATATATTATTTAGGGGGCCAAGTCCTGTCTGGCTAAATAGACTAGTAGCAAAATCAAATTGGATAGGACTATCTAAATCCTTTAGCTTAAGAACCAAATCATTGCCACTTGCCTGATAGGCTGTTTGTTCCAACTGAGCGATAACATCAAATTTTGATATTTTGAAAAGAAAATTCAAATTAACGATACCGAAAGTTGTATTCAAAAAATCTTTTAAGTCTAAAGTGCCAAAGCTACTGGTAAGTGGACCGGAGGTATGGCTTTCGTTTGCCGTTGCAATCGAAGCAGCTGCCCGCACATTAGACTTTAAGTCGTCAATTATTATACTAACCTGCACAGATTTGCTTGCCAGATGAGTTAAAATTTCCAATAGGTTTAATTCGGCAACCACAGTTTTGATAGTTGCATCAAGTTCTTTTGATTTTTTTGCTGTTATATTTGAAATTGATATCTTTAACGGATTGAAAGTTAACACCGCCAAGGAGTCGTATTCCAATTCAATTTGTGACTTAGAGAAAATTTCTTTTTTCAGTTTTCGCTTGAGTAAACCAGGACCCATAAAATACAATGCGGAGCCAATTGTTAAGACAAGTACAAATACAAATAGAA
>JAYTTH010000107.1:0-2332 GCA_043745515.1 Pseudobdellovibrionaceae bacterium
CTTTTGTTTTGTTTGTCTGGCTTGTGCCCCTCGCCTGAGCCATTCCGTTTCCCTGGTCAACGTGTTTTTCATTTTTTCAACCGTTGATTTTTGTTGAGCTATCAACTGGTCTTTCTTTTCCAGATGAACAGCTAAATCCCCATCGGTCACCAATAAAAATTTAGGATTTTTTTTATCAAGATCAAATATTTTAGTGCACGTTCTCTCCAAAAATAAACGATCGTGAGTCACTAACACATAACTGATTGAAGAATCTCGCAAAAAATCTTCTATCCAAATGATTGAATCCACGTCCAGATGATTGGTTGGCTCATCTAAAAATAATAAATCTGGTTTTTTTAAAACTTCAGCGGCAATGCCAATTCGCTTTTGAAGACCACCAGAACATTCTGAAAATAAAAGATCTTCGTTTAAGTTTGTAAGTTCCAGTTTTGATAGTGTCTGCAAAAGTTCTGCATAGTCGGGTTCGATTTCAAAAAGGTGATTGAACCATGACTTTGAATCATCCATGACCACGTTTTGTTCTAAAAATCCGACAGTTAAACCCTTTCGATGAGTCACGCTGCCTTCATCAGGTTTCAACGTCAGCGCTAATATTTTAAAAAGCGTCGACTTGCCCGCTCCATTAGGCCCAATCAAACCTACTTTGTCATTTTCAAAAATGCCGCAGCTTAGGTCAGTAAATAGTGTTCGGCCACCAAAGGAGTGGGTTAACTTGTGTGCAGAAACTAATAAACTCACTCTAACTCCGTTTTGTCTTCATCTTCATTGAGCTGAATCAAAATTCGCTCAGCTAAAATTCTATTAAAGCCTTTGATTTTTGCCAATTCTTCGGGACTAGCAAGTTTGATATCTTCAAGAGAATCAAAGGCGCCCATCAAGGCTTTCTTTCTTTTGTCGCCCAATCCGACGACATAATCAAGTTCACTTTCTAAAGTTCGCTCTTCTCGCAGCTTTCTATGGTAAGTGATTGCAAAACGATGGGCTTCGTCGCGAATATTGATCAAAATGTTTAAACCATCAGCATTCGAGCGGAAAAAAATAGGGTTTTGCCGTCCCGGGATAAAAACGCGCTCTTCAGATTGCTCAACTTCGGCTGCTTTGAAATCACGTTTCACCCGTGCCTTGGCAAGACCAGCCACCGGAATATGGGTCTTACCCAGTTCTGTCAGAATTTTAACGGCCTGACTCAATTGGCCCTTTCCACCGTCCACGACAATCAACTGCGGCTCTTCCCATTCCGAATGCTTAAACCGGCGTGACAAAACTTCATACATTGAAGCAAAATCATTGGGCCCCTCAACTGTTTTGATTTTGAAACGCCGATAATGATCTTTGGAAGGCAAACCGTCTTCAAAAACCACTTGCGAAGCTACAGTTTCTGAAACTTGAAAATTAGATATATCATAACACTCGATGCGATGAGGCCGAGCCAGCAATCCCAATTTAGATTTAATTTCATCTAAGCCTACAAATTTTTCTTCGTTTTCAGACAATTGCTTTTCAAAATGCGACAACGCATTTTCTTTGCACATTTCTAACAGCTTTCGACTTTTATCATCCGTTGGAAAACGGACGACTATTTTTCGCCCAGCGCGAAATTCAAGAACATTTTCTAGCAGTTTATTGATATCAACGCCAAAGTCACTGCCAACGATCACTTCGTCAGGAATAATATTGTCGTCGTAATATTGATTTATAAAGGATACAAACCATTCGCGTTCATCTTCAATAGTATCGACCGGATTAATGTTTAAGAACTGCGATCGATTTCCAATTATTCGACCGCTCCGTGCGTGCAAAGTCTCAACTATACAGCCACGACTATCTCCATAATAGGTAAATACATCCTGATCCTTGTCATTGGAATCGTTAATGACCGCTTGCCTTTGCAAAATCACTTTTATCGATTTTATAGAATCTCGAATTTTTGCAGCCATCTCGAATTTTTCAGCATCCGAAAGTTCCTGCATGCGTTCTGTTAGGCTTTTGATAACTTTTTTATTTTGTCCCTTTAAAAACAAATGAGCGCCTTCCATATCGGCAGCATAACTTTTTTTATCAATGTAATTCACACAGGGCGCCGTGCAACGACCGATTTGGTAGGTTAGACAGGGACGTTTGCGACTGCTAAACACACTATCTGCGCAATCCCGAATTTTAAATGTTCGATTCAAAAATTTAATTGTTCCAAAGACGGCAGCGCCGCTCGTATAGGGACCGAAGTATACATGAGTATCGCGCTTTACTTTTCTGGACAAATAGAGCCTGGGGAATTCATCCCCTATCGTAAATTTGATATAGGGGTAGGACTTATCATCCTTTAAGCGAA
>JAYTTH010000108.1:0-2324 GCA_043745515.1 Pseudobdellovibrionaceae bacterium
AAACATAATATTAAAAGCCAACTATTTTTCATAAATCCTCCATAGTGAATCACTCATAAGCCTAGTCCTTTGTTACCATAGGCACAATCAATTTATAGATAAACCAAATTGAATCAGGTCTAATGTAGTTATGTTGTTTGATTCATTTTCCAGACCAGAAGAATGGGACAGTATTAATTTTCGATTGAAAAAAGATCTAGCGAGCGCCAATCAGATTCGGTGTTACATAAATCCCTATTTAGCGACTCACGATCTATTGATTAGTCTGGCTCAGTTATACGCCCACAAGCGCAGTGTGGCCTGGGTTTGCGGGGTTTCGCCTTTGTTAGAAAATTCACAGCCCTTTTTTGTAAGGGAGAGCTATCAGATTCAAACGCTAAAAATCGAGGAATTTATAAATGCCCCAGACCAGGGCCAAAGTACGATTGAAAAGTTGAACAAAGACACGCTTTTTTTAGTGTTTTTTAAAAACCACGCGGTTTCGGGTGAAGCGTTTCCCTATGAAAAAGTGGAAGAGTGGGCAACGGCCAAGAAAATTGTTTTCATTTTAATAAGTCATGAATTTGAGGCTTCATTTAAAATCGGCACTACATCGATGGGTTTGCAAGTGGTTTGCCCTGAATTGAGTTTGGTTTTTTTACCTGAGCGTTCGAAACTAAATTCCTCTTTGGGCGCTTATCAAAATATTGAATGGCAGGACTCTTGGGCAAGCCGTTTTCAATCCGTCGTGCATCCGCTGGAAGAACTAATTAAATCATGGGAAGCGTCATTGCCACTTGCAAAGTGGGTCTATTCTAGTGCGCGGCCTTGGAACCGATCGGTTTTGATATTTGAAAATATTCATAGCGAATTAATAGTCGAAAAGCTTAGACAAAAAGGTTTTCAAAAAGTTAAATCGTTCTCTGATTGCGTGTCTAATAGCCCTCGATCGATTCGAAAGTGGATAGTGCCAGAACTGTCTGATGAAACTTTGCGGGGTTTAATTGTCTTGTCTTTCGATGAGCCAAAGGATATTCCCTCTGCGAGTCTGATCCAAGAAATCGTTCAGAGCATAAAAGCTGAATCCGAGTGGACCTACTAGGATTCCCATTAGCCGTTTGGGACCAAAAGTGATCAAAAAATCAGGTACCTTTATTTTGCTTAAGAAAGTTCGTTACGGCGAGGCGGATCTTATTGTGACCGGCATTTCTTCAGAAGGTGAAAAAAAATCGTTTTTAGCTAGGTCCGCCTTGAAAAGTCGAAAGCGATTTGGAGGCGGGGTGCTTGAACCGCTTCATCACGTCAAGCTGACCTACTCTGACAAATCGGATCGAAATCAACTCTCTGTTTTGGAAGAAGCCCATATTGTAAGTGATTTTGAACTAATTAAAAAAGACTACGATTTGCTGCAGTTTGGACTATTTGCGGTTGAGTGCGTTTTAAAAGTATCTCAAGAAGGCGACAACATGTCGGATGCCTTGTATAATTTGTTAGGGCATTGTTTAAAAAATTTGGCCACGCCAGATCTCAATTATGAGATTCATTTGCCCATATTAAAAATTCAATTTTATTTAAAATTACTTTCTAACCAAGGGGTTTTAGATCTCGAGGGATGGATGCAGCCATTTATGGTAGCGCCATTATCGGAATACAAAAAATTAGAATCAATGAATGCTGAAGCTCGAAATCATATGAGCGCAGTTGAAACAGTGATTCGAGAATACATTAGTCACGCTCATTTATCGTGATTTTAATTTTCCCAATGGATGGGCTCGTTCCATAGTATTGTAAAGTTGGGTTAGGTTTAGGTGAGTGTATTTTTCTGTTGCCGCCAAAGTGGAATGACCCAATAAACTTTGAATGATTCGCAAATTAGCACCGCTATTTAACAAGTGGGTGGCAAAGCTGTGCCGTAGAGCATGAGGATTCAAACTTTGAGTCAGCCCGGCGCCAGCGCCGATAGCGCGAATCCAGGAATAGCCGGTTCGCTCAGATATGGGTTCCGATTTTATGTCTATAGAGTAGCGAAAGAAAACAAACTCGATTTTCTTAATATCAAACGCGTGCATTTTTTTTAAATATTGAATATAGCGAGTCCATTCAATCCAAACAAAATCTGGGCAAACTACGACTCGCTCTTTGCCACCTTTTCCTCGGACAACGATCTTTTTTTCAGACTGATTGATATCCAGAAATTTAAGTCGGCAACCTTCTGAAATTCGCAATCCAGCCCCATAGAGAAAAAGAAACAAAAGTTTTTGTTGTAATGAATTGAAATCCAATTGTTTGTTTTTAGTTAGGAAGCCAATGCACGAGGTGACTTCATCAAACGAAATAAAATGGGG
>JAYTTH010000109.1:0-8522 GCA_043745515.1 Pseudobdellovibrionaceae bacterium
GATTTTTTTATCCAGATCAACAGCCCATTCAAATATAGATCGGACACAAAATAAAGCACTGCGTGGATCTTGATTTTTCAAAACAAAAATAATTTCATCACCGATGATCTGATAAATTTCGCCATTAAATCGCTTGATTAAATCATTGGTGACAAAAAAATACTCGTTCAAAACGCCAACGATGTGTGCTTCTTTTTTTTCTAAGAAAATTTGGGTGTAGCCATTTAGATCAATCCTGACAACAGACGACTGAATTTGAGACAAGTGCGGTGTCATTTTGTCGATTTCCGAATGGATAGCAAGTCCAACGGTATTTTGCAAATGGTGAATTTTATCGGATTTGTCGGTGTTCATTTGATTCAAAGTTTGGGTCGAATCGATCAGGGTTTGGGCCTCACGCGAGTGAGCTTTCATTTTGCTTAACCCCTGTTTGTTGCCTTTTTGTAATAGCTGATCCAGAACCAAAAAGTCTTTCATGATCAAATACACGAGGAAACCAAGGAATGTGGTTATGATGAATACATCTTTGATGAAGGAAAAAATGATGTTATTTTTCTGACCCCGCCAAAAATAGGTCCAGAAATCCGTCGCAAAACCAACGCTTATGAAATGATTTTCGACCATTATAGGTTTAACAATTTGATTGCTGTATTCTAAAGTGTTTCCATAAGATGCTATCCGCCGGTCGTGGGTCATCGAACAGCCAGTATTTTTGTTCACTGAGTATTCAAAAAGTATTTCTTCTTTATTTTTTACGCAAAAATAGTTAATAAGCTTAAGTTCCGCCGCCTCTTCCAAGTGTACTTTTAGTGCGGCGAGATTCCCAGTAAGCGTGAGAGTCTGGGCAATCGAAAGGAGGTGGTCTACTTGTTTGATTCGATTTTCATCATCTTGCTTTTTGTATTCTGCGGCTTCAAAAACGGTTTGAGCTATAGATAAAATAATGTACCCAATCCAAAAAGAAAAAATGATGATGATGATAAACGATTTTTTTTTCAACAATTTCCTCTACCCTTTACTTTGCCTTTAAAGTTAAAGGCAAAAAGTCTTTCCCATTATCACTAAAGATAAATTTTGCGTCTTTAGTCTTCGCGCCAGAAACTTTACCATTATTACCTACAATTTTAATTTTCTTTCTATCAAGCAAGTTTTTAATATCTTCATTTTTATAAATTGAATCTCTTAAGCCCGGGATATTTTTAGATTCACTGATAAAAAAAGTTTTAATCTGATCCGCATCAGTCAAGACGCTCAACCGTTGCATGATTTTTTCTGAGGAAAATACACCGTCGATATTTTGGGTATTTCGGGATGGTGACCCTCCAATAGATCCGCCGCCAACCCCTTGAGGAGAAGCACTTATGCCCGTCGCACCACCACGTAAAGCTGACTGACCCGAATCAATTTCAGGTTCATTAATATTTGGAATTTTCATAGCCGCTTTATTGGTAGTTAGCTTTGAAGGCCCCCCGCCCGCCGTTGACAGGTTGTTAGCGAGTGCGCCAGAAATTGTGCTTTGTTCTGCAGAACTTGCGTCGCTCTCCTCGCCGGGTAGTACTTGCGTGCTGGAAAGACTATTAGGCTGCCGCATTTCCTTTTTGTTTGAACCTATTAGTGCTACATCTCGTGTTACTGATCCTACAATATTTTTAAGACTTCGATACACAGGAGCAATCGCATGTCCGGCTTCTAGGGCAATGTCATTAGGAATTGCGCTTCTCACCGCGCCCGTGGAAATTGTCTTTTCCGACCTTGATTCGGAATCTGAATCACCATTTGGAACTATTTGATCAATCTTTGTAAGAGCCGGCGCTAAACCCATTGGAGCATTCATAGCGGCGCCAACTTCTTTCGGGCGCTCCATTTGTTCTGCAGTCTGCTCGGTATCTCGCGCAACAATCAGTCCAGAATTTCTAGCTCCGTTCGGATTCGTTACATGATTTCTAGGATCCTTATCTCCACAGGCGAATCTAATCTCGCTTGCTTGTTTCGACTGCCCAATTCTAGATTCTTCGACAACCACACAAGTTAACTTATCAGTGTCAATTTCTCCTGTTTTAGTAATCAAGTCCAATCCTGGCTGGCAAACTAGCCTGCTGAGTTCATTTTTATTTCTAATAAGATTTAATGCTTTTTTTTGAACGCCCGAAAACATTTCTAGAATTTTTTTAAAATATGCTTCTCTTTCTTCTGGCTGAAGTATCTTATTTCCGATGCTACAATGTGTAAAAAATCCATCTGGGCTAGAGGTAGGCCGCATGAGTTCTTCTTCTAATAAAGAAAGCCTGGCTGAAGCAACAGCTTCGATTTTAGCACTATTATTTCCACAGTCATCTATCGATACAGGAGAACTTTTCAGAACTTCATTTCCGATCTGACCCGTCTGTTCAATGGAACCGAATCCAAATTGATCACAATGTTTACCAGTTTTATCTTCTGAGGTTACTCTTCCTCTTAAAAAGGCGGTAGTTTTTTTATAGCCCTCGCAAACTTCGGGATACAGACTACAACTTCGAAGTTCGCTTTCGCAAGCCACTTTTGCTGTGCGAACTTCATCAAAAACTTCCATTGATTTGAATTTGTCGTCAGAAATATCAAAACTTGCTGCCATCAAATCAGACATGATCTGTACTTTACACAACCCTTCCGATTTGGACCGACACTGAACCGTAATTTTATCTTTCCCGCAAACGAACTGATACTTCCGCGTTGAATTGTCTTTCTCAGTTAAGCGACATTCCTCGTTTGCTCCAAAAGCAAAAAAAGAAATCCAATTCACTAATAGAATTAGTAAAATCCTTGAATGGTTGTTCATACTTATTTTATCGGAAAAAAGTGTAAATACTTGAGGTTCTTAGACAATTATTAAATTGTTTATGGTCTCTAAATTCCATAATCTAGACTTAAGTGTCCATTGTAATGGAAAATTAATAACAGCCTTATATTTGAAATAGAAATCGTCGAATTACTATTCACATTCAGCTTCTAGATTAGAAATCTCTTTGTTTGTTTCTGCTTTATATCTTTCAGCCAGTTTGTGAAATGACGCTATAAAATTGGAAGTAATTGAAAGCGCTCTACCCGGTGCTACGTGAAATGCGGAGTTCCCAGAGCCCCGGTTGTCTTTAGCAAGCAAACCAATTAATTCTCGAGGATTCGATGGACTTACACAACCCCCACCCGACATTCCCTTATAAGCAATTGCATTGGTAATTACTCCTAAAGGAGATTTTCCATTTTCATCACCAAAAGACTGTGCGCCCTTTTGCATGTATAGAGTTCCGCCAGAACCTGGATAACCCCAGCAGTCGACACGGTTAACTGTTTGGCTTGGTGGATTAGTATTTATAGTAAAATGATTTGGATCATTCTTAACATAACTTCCTTTTGGCAATTTAATGATCACTAGATCTTTATGTCCATAGAATTCTCTTGATATGCACTTTCCATTTTTATATTCACCACAATTATAATCACGAAGCTCTGGCTTATCTTTTGACCAATTTGTCATTTTAAAAGCCACTTTGGCACCTGTAATAGTATTTTCGAAAGGATCTTTTGGATCACACGTTTGGCCGGTTTTGAATGCAATTTTCATATCCTTGGAATCAACCGGAAAATCAAAATCTGTGTAGAAAAGATGGGCTACTGTTAAAACATGACAGCTTGAAATTTTCTGCCCAGAAGCGGTCACTGTTTCCATTGATCCAGCACCTCTGTATTCGCCGAATGTAACTTCAATTTCGCCTGTAGCTTTATTCATAAAGCCATCTCCAGCTTCACGATTAAATGGAAGAACGCGCTGTCGATTTGCTTCAATTTGATCTTCAGCACTTAATGAATCAATCCCGCAACCATTTTTAGGGCCGGTAAAGCAATGATTCATCTTTTCTTGAAATGCTATTAAGTCCTGTAATTCTTTATTGTTAAAACATGAATCCGAAGCTTTTGCTTTCGAAACTAGTATCAAAATGACAATTAGGAATGCGGCTTTCATGTTAACCTCCGTAAAATCTCGACGCTTGCTTACTACCTATCCAAGAACCAGTCCTGTTTCAATAACATACGTTTGGTCTAACCCCTAAATTCAAAGCGTTTAAAACGTGATACGGGCAACAGTTGGTCTCGAATCGAGAATCTGACTTACAAAAAATACCTAAATTTGCCTATCATACGCGAAACTTGTTACTTTTTTATGTTACGCGACAAACTTACTTACTGGCAATTCGTTAACATTCCAATTAATTAAATTCACTAGGCTCCCTCCGTTTCGGACAGTTACATCATGTGATTTTGGAAGCGCTTCTTGACACTTTTGCTTTCTACCAATGTTCCGCTCATTTCTAGTGCCTTTTTTGCAAGCAATGCCCTGATGATGGAATCGCTTTTAAGCCTTGCCACCCGGGTGACGGGCCAGAAAAATGATTTCGTTGAATGCTATTTTGAAACCTTAATTTTGTTGTTAAATTTAAAATTTTCGAATTGCTTGTTTTTGCTGATTGTTATTTCTGGAGAATTATTGGAATTCCATAACTGCAAATCGTGCAAAGCTATCTATTGGGTAAATCCCAGACCAGCTAAATTATTGCTATAACCATCGCAAAACTTTCTTAATAAAACATCCCAATCGAATCACTCATTTTTTTTCATACCGAATACCTTTCCACCAAGTATTGATTTCTTCGTGTTCTCTAGGACCTGGAATTTTAATTAAAATAGGGGGGTCATATTTAATTTTAGCAATAAGCTTTTTGTAAATTTTCGCAACACGAGGGTGTAACCCATCGAGGTCGCCCAGGTAGGGAGAGAAATATTGAGTTGATTCTACATTCAATAATGTATTTTTTCTATTTGTTAAAGTTTCGACGAATTTTTTTAATCTTTCTAAGCTAGGTCCATTTTTGCTTCGATTTTTCAAAATACATACATAGTCAGCCCCAATAATTGGATAATCCTTAGAAATATTAAATTTGATCCAAGGTGCACTTTGAAGGTTCAAAAAAACACTGCCTTGCCAGCCATAAGTAGCAACTTTAGGATTTTTAAGAAATTCATCGTATGAGGTCAGAAAATCTTTAGATGAAAATTCTAATTTACTATTTTTTAAAGATATTTCTTTGCAACCACTTAGACTTGAAAAAATATTTTCATACGATTGTTTTGGGCACAAATGTAAACTATCTCCAACAATCCTAGCCGCCATTTCAAGTGGTTCATCTAGAACTCCGATAGAGAATCCTTGTTTTTTCAATTTATATAACTGCGCTAACGATTGTGGAATCTCCCGCGTAGACCTCGAGTCATAGGCAAAA
Source organism: Pseudobdellovibrionaceae bacterium (assembly GCA_043745515.1). Taxonomy (GTDB): domain Bacteria; phylum Bdellovibrionota; class Bdellovibrionia; order Bdellovibrionales; family Bdellovibrionaceae; genus UBA2316. Next base: position 5,313 of record JAYTTH010000109.1, read on the forward strand.
AGAGTAGTACCCCAGAGGTAAGGAACACACTGTCCAGACTTTGAAAGAAAATTCAAATATTTTCTGTTTGCGATGATTTCCGCTACACCATCGAACTCAAAAGTTTCTGTTTTTTCAAGAACGCTTAAATTGATATTGGATACGACGGCCACATCGAAGCCATCCCTATTAGACAAAAGTCTTGCAACCGCGACTTCATTCGATTGGTAGAGTGACAAATCTATATCTATCCCATTTTTCTTTAGTTTTTCAATAATTCTAAAATCTAAATACTTCCACCAATTCAACATCTTAATTGGCTTTTCCATAATTTTACTATTCGCCAAATCTGAATGGCCTAGAATAAAACCAAAAAAAACAAGCAAGAGAAGAAATTTAAATGACATATTACCCCACCTAGGAATTTGGTCCGACACTAATTTTAACGTTTTTCCTAAAGCAAGAATAATATTTCCCCTGGAATTGTAGCAATCATAATTTTGAACCAATAAAAATGCACTCTAGATGGAAGCTCTTTAAATTTAGCCAGTCTAGTCTATCGCAACAGTCCAGAATTATAGGGTTGGATACCGCGCCAAGTACCAAATCAAATCGAACGATAGATTTTTTCTAACTCATGCTATTTAATGTACTTTATAGCTAGTTTAACCAGGAAAATATTTGAAGATTTGGATTTATTTCTTTTTGTCATTAACTTTGTATGTAAACTTTGCCGCCGAAGCAGGCGAGACTAACAAAAAAATTAGAATCTTAAATTGGTGGAACTTTATTGCACCAGAGGTCGAACTGAAATTGAAAAATATGGGTTTTGAATACGAAATTATAGAATATCGTTCAAATGAAGTCGCTCTTGCGAAACTCCTAGGAGAAACCAATGAATATGATATCGCTATTGTTTCAAACTGGGCCCTAAAAATACTTAAAGCTCAAAATAAAATTGATTTAAATTCTCTTGGCCTAACATCTAAAAAACGGAACTATTATGATTTTATCCGCGATATTGATCCTGACAGCGCCTGCCTGCCCTATCTTTGGGCAACAACGACGTATGCTGCCGATGTTCGAAAATTAAAAAATAGGAGTCTTAATTTTTTTAAACTTGTCGAACTAAAACGCCAGGGATTTAAAATAGGAATTATCGATGATCCAATTGAATTTAGCGCCATGGCTCTTTTAAGTTATGACCCGAAATGTGCCTCACACCTAAAGTACAATAGTTTTTTTGACAGTCTCGATGATTGCGCTTTACCCCCTAAAGATGAAATAAAAAAACAAATTGTTCAAAGCGATTTTAGAAATTCTATAAAGTTTTTTATCGGAGCAAATACGGCTATCTATGGTTGGGTAGGTGAAATTGGAGAGGTTATTAATGATTACGAATTCTTTGATTTTGTGCAGTCTGATCATCCGCCAATTGTGGGTCTTGACTCAGTTTGTATCCTAAAAAGAAAGGCAATAAATAATAAAACAATAGAGTTTGTAAAAGAGCTTACCAATCCAAAAATGACAATACTAAACGCTGAAAAAATGCAATATTTTGTGCCCTACAAAGATCTAAATGTAAATTACCAGAAAAAAGTAAAAAAAGTCAACTTAGCTACATTAAAAATATTAGAGAACTCTAAACCAATTACCTTGAACCCACCATCGAATAAAATTCAAGAAAAGATCAATCAATGGTGGCAGAAAATAAGATACGATGAAAAGTAGATTAGATAATTATATACATGCATTAAGTCTAAATTTTACCTTTGGTCTTTTAATTGTATTTTCATCTATATTGCCACTTTTTTTCGACCTAACACTCCTGATTTCCAATTACAATCATGAAAAACAATTAACAGAGTCCTCAAATAGAGCGATTCACGATCACTCACTCGAGAAAGTAAAACAAATAATAAGAGATACACAATCGGAATTAAAAATTGCGTCACAAAATCAAACTATAATTGATTTGCTTTCGACTCAAAAGAATGTTCGAGCTTTTGTGGAAAATAGAGCTTTTGGACATCTATCCGAATTTAAACAAAATTCAAAAATTCAACTAGAATGGGCATTAACTTACAATGATTCTAACGAAGTAATTATTTCATCTAGTAATTTTGACAAAAATTTAATTGGAATATCTTCTGATTACAAATTTGTGGTTTTAAATAATTTTACAGTTATAAAGACTGAAATCCGACTAGACGATCAAAATTTACCGGGACCCAATTCAATCCCAAAGGGATACTTATTCGCCTCAATCGATTTAAAAAACTTTCAATCTGTGGTACCCGAATTAGAATCGATTAAAATTATTCCTAATTCAGAAGATTTCGATATTACTATCTATGAGCTAGAGAAGGGAAATTCTAATGTAGTAATTATTTCTGGAATATTACTACTCTTGTTGATTTTTTCAATTTTTTTTGGATTGATTTTATTTCGAAAAAAAATCATTGCTCCTATAAAAGCCCTATCCAGTAAACTACAAAATACGAAGCCATTTCAAAACAAAAATGAAATTAGCGCTCTTGAAAGTGCAATTGAAGACTATATTTTTGAATTAAAAGAAAAAGAGTCCCACAACACTGAAAAAGAAAAACTAATCGCAGCCAATCTGCTCGCTTCACAAGTCGCGCACGACATTCGTTCCCCATTGACTGCACTAAATATGGTGATAGGTACGATCGACAAACTGCCCGAAGATAAGCGAATTCTGATCAGAAATGCGATCCAAAGAATTAACGATATCGCTAACGACTTATTATCTCGAGGAAAAGCAATTCCACCCGTTGCTTCCGGCGCGGCCCAATCACAAATTGCCTTAGAATCTTCCTCGACATCGATGTTAAGTTCACTTGTCGACACGCTTATCAGTGAGAAGCGAATTCAATATCGAGATAAGATAGACATTCAGATTGGCGCAGAGCTTTCAAGTTCTTATGGGCTTTTCGCAAAATTGCCGGCAAATGAATATAAGAGACTTCTTTCAAACCTAATAAATAATTCAGTTGAAGCACTTGAAAATGGTTCTGGGAAAATTCTTGTTACTTTAGAAAAGAAAAATGACATGATCAAAATCGAAATAATTGATAATGGTAAAGGAATTCCGCCAGATATTCTTAAGCAATTTGGAAACTTGGGTGTAACCTCTGGAAAAAGTGGGACCGAATCTGGTTCTGGGCTTGGTGTGCACCACGCTTTTAAATTTATGAAATCAATTGA
>JAYTTH010000110.1:0-2312 GCA_043745515.1 Pseudobdellovibrionaceae bacterium
GATATATCAAACTGAAGGTGATGTGCATTTTGTCGGGGACCTTCATGGAAATCTAATTGGATTTAAAACCATATTGAAAAACTTGAAACTCATTGATAGCAAGGGCCATTGGATCGGTGAAAAAAGCCATTTGGTTTTAGTAGGAGATTACGTTGGTTATGGAAGTCAAAGTAAAGCCCTTTTGGACTATATTATCGATTTGCGGTCTAAAGCCGACGCATCCGGTGGGCAGGTTCATCCACTTTTAGGAAATCATGAATTTATCGTGGCAAAAGGAAATTTCAATTATCTTTCCGACCAAGACAAAAAAGATTTTAGTGGTGTATCAGACCTTTCTACAATCAGCAAAGGTGAACTCAAAGAGCACCTGGTAGAGCGGCTTGCTGGACAGTCAAAGTATGCTCGATTTTTTAGAACCCTGAATAGTTTTATTATAATTAATAATACACTTGTCAGTCATGCTGGTTTCAATCATTGGGCGAAAGACACTGATCTTGGCGCTATCAATGCCACCGTCCGTCGATGGATAGAAAATCGACAAATATTTTTCCAAGAAGGCGGGCAACCACCATTGCCATATCCGAACAGGGAAACTGAATGGGTCGTTTTGGCTGATGGACCATTGTTTACTTCGGGACTTCGAGTCCCCCCAGAAGATAGAGTCGAAGAAAGAACACACCTTTCAAAACAAGAATTTGACGAAATTCTTACATCTATCGGCCAAAAAAATGGCGTCCGCATTGATTATGCAGTGGCAGGTCACGATGTCACAAATTCCGGTCTTATTAAGTATGATCAGTTTTATGGCAGTAGATTAGTTCACATTGACACCGGGATTTCAGAATTTTTTAAAAATGGCTCATTGAGTGCTCTTTCAAAAACAAATACTGGCCAAACTCGAGTCTGGCAGCAAAGTAGACCGTCGTCGTGCCTTAGGCACTATTCAAGTCGAAACTAAAATGAAAGACAAAAAGGGTTTTAAAGCGATAGTCGTCAACTTAAGAAACACCTGAAAAGCGTGACGACACTTCCGACCCATTGCGGGTGGCAAAAAGCCGCACCTTAGCTTGGCTCGATTGTAGCTAGATAAGAATGGCAGATAGATTTAATATTAAGGAGTCGTAAGTGAGAATTTTAAATTGTATTCTGTATTTTGGATTTTTCTTTGGTATCGGTGCCTTGGCCTCTCCTTTGGAAATGCAACATTGTACTTGGGACTGCAATATTTCAGTCAGTTCGGTAAATAATGGCTGCAATGCCTATATAACATCATATACTCTCAAAGCTGATTTGCCCCTAAAAACTAATTTCGGAAAAATTCGAGTACCCGATGCAGTCGGAGAGTGTAAAAATAAATTGCAGAATTTGCTTATCACCCATGATACATGGTTTTTTAATTTAGTATCATGGAAAGCGGGTTCTTCAAGCCAATGTCCGAATGGTGGTGGGTCTTGGCGACCAGTGCACTTTCATTCTATAGCTGCAGGCGGACATTGCGAAAATCTAAAATAGATTTTAAATTTCATAGGCTAAATCTTTTAGATAGTTTTTCATTACGGCTACTCGTCGCTGACCTTCTTTTTGTGCCGAAACTGTTTGCAAGGTGTCTGCAATTTTAAATAATTTCACGAAAAAATGATCTACTGTAAATTCCGAATCATCGGCTGGACGCTGCAAACACAAGGGATCAAACGCAGAGTATATCTGAGTTTTCATTTGCCCCGACGTAATAAAACACCGGGCGATTCCAATTGCTCCAAGTGCGTCCAAACGATCCGCGTCTTGAACAATTTGAGCCTCGATTGTTTCCGCTTTAATATTGGCGCTAAAACTATGCGCCTGAATACAATGGGATATGTCAGGATAAAACTGTGCAGGGTAGTGAATCGATTCTAAAAATTCGATGGCCCGAGTGGCTGAAATTTGTGAAGCCTGTTTTCGAAGCGGGCTACCTTTGGGAATCACGACAAAATCATGCAGCCACGCTGCTGGTATGACAATATTTAAATTGGCATCTTCCAGGATGGCAAGTTCTTTTGCGCACTTCACAACACGCTTTAAGTGTAAACCATCGTGAGCTGGATCGACGTCCACGGCCATTTGATTTATCTCATTTTCAAAAATCAATTCCCAATCGTTTAGTGTTTTCGTATGTGTCGAAGATTCCATTTGCATCACAATTCCTTTGTTTATTTGCCTTATACACGAACAGACAAGCCATCTTTCAATGCTTGTCTAGTGGCTTTCACTGCCGGGATCAATCCAACACTTATTCCAACTACTATTGTTAAAACCATATAAGAAAAATCGGT
>JAYTTH010000111.1:0-8453 GCA_043745515.1 Pseudobdellovibrionaceae bacterium
TTTGATTTATCGGGTGAATTAATAATAGGTAAAGGATTCCCAGATCAATGCTGCGAGATTGGTTGTTTTCAATCCAGGGAAAGCCTTCATTTGAAAAAACATTGTCATTTGTGCTGGGATCCTTGTAACTAGACAATGCTGGCAATAGTTCTGACCACGCGTTTACACCTTTGGCCGAAATGCCTTTTGGAAGCAATTTCAAGAGGACTAGTATTTCGTCAATGGAAAGTTGAAATTGCTTGGGCGCAAGAGTTCTCCATAATGCGTGTATGACATCGTCTGGGCTTTTGCCACTGTAAACGACATTAGTGATACCCGAAGATACATTTTTATTTTTGTCTAAAGACTCTTGGACATAAAATGGATCTTTTAGAACAGTTGCTGAAATTCCTAAATTCAACATTAAATCCATTGCCACATTTATTTGTGAACCACGCGTTTTAACAGCGAAATCTTGATTTGTGAAAGTCATGTAGAGTGCATTTAATCCAAAAGCAGATGTAGTCATCGAAGTTGTCACGTTTCTTAAAAAGATATCAATGGTTGAAATAGCTTTGGTTTTTTGATCTTCATCAAGTTCGTGGCCTAGGCGGATGTAGGAAATAGCACTCTGAAGGACTTCAATTGATCTGTTCATTTTAACATAGTGAATTGCAAACGCTTTGTTAAGAGTTTCGAACGAGGACATGACCGTTCCTAGTTTTTCGAGTGCTACTTTATTTCGATGACGACTAAATTGTAGACTTTGAACAAGATCATTTAAACGTCTTTTTCGCAATTCCGTTTTATTTCCGAAAGGAAACAATTCAAATACGCGACTAAAATAGGCTGGTTTTGCCAATTGTTTGTAGCTTTTGACCGCGCTTAAAAAATCGTCAGCTGCATAATTCATTTCGGTCATTGCCATATTGAGTTCAGCTGAATTATGCCAAAGATTTGATTGAGCTACAAAATGGGAAGCTTGTTCACTGAGATCGCCAAGGTTAATGATAATCGCTTTTTCAGCATCGCGATGATTGAATCCTGCTGGGTTAGCCAACATAGCTTCGACGACATCGGCCCCTAATTCTTGGCCAGTGATTCTTGTCTCGTAAGCCGGATCGGCTTCGATGGATTTGATTTCTCTAGCTAGTGCTTCGTTTAGGTCTTTAAATTCTGTCGTAAAATTTACTTTTTTACTTGGGGCTCTGGGTTTGTAAAAATTGCTACATTTAGTGGCGGCAGAATGAGCATGTGAAAACGAAACGACGGATACAAACAAAGCAGCAAGCCATGAAATACCGCGTGACGTATTCATGGCTGTTTGAGACTCTTTTTTTACTGCGATCATATACGTTCTCTTTCCGCTGTTTAACAACATCTCTCTAAAAATCAATAAAGGGACAATCTATTTCTTGGGACCTCGTTCGCCATTCATAATTTGGCCAACTGCGGCTCCGACCGGGTCAAGATTTAATTTGTTTATTTCATTTACCACGCCGATCATTTCTGCATTGGCCTTGCCCATCGCCGTCGCGGCCTCTGCCCGATCGATTCGACTCTGTCTTTGGATTTCAACAAGGTCTTTAATTGCTTGTCCGATCACAGCTGCTTCCATCATAGGAGTCGACATAGCCTGTTTTAACATTTCAGCATTTTCTCTCAGCAACTTAACGTTTTCAACAGTCAGGGTTGCAAGATAAGCCTGAATAGCTTTTTGTTGCATCATGACCTGCTTGGTTTGCTGGTTTGCAATTTTTAAGGTCTCTTGAATAGCAATCGCCTGAATCGCGACTCGTCTGATATCGTTGGCATTTGCAATTATAATTTCGTTTGCGGCCACCATCGCATCAATACTTGCTGTCGCAATAGCCATCTGCCCATAAAAAATCAAGCTGGCAGAAAAGTCTCGTTGTAATCTCAGCAAAATGTCTTGTCTTATCACATCGGCAGTCGAAGTATTGCCAATAGATCTAAAGTGATTTTCATATTGCTCTAAAAGTTCAATCGACATTTTGGCGCGAGCCATTTCGGACTGAAGTTTAATTCTTAAATTAATGATATCACCCTTCATTTTCATCAACTGAATATTATTGGTGGCCATTTTGTTCGCGCCCCCAACAAGGGCCTTGTCCACTTCGACAATCTGGTCACGAGCATTTTTTATTCGATCGATTCTGTCAGGTGCTAGTTTCTTTCCCACTAGAGGAATGCTGCGCAAAACATCTTGATATTTATTTTTAAAACCGTCTCCGCCAATTTCAACTCCCAAAACTTGAAGATTACGCAAAAGATCAGTTATTGAATTTTGAACAGCTGCTGTTTCACTTCGAGCGGTCGTAGCTGACGCTGAAGAAGCATTTAATATAGTGTTGCCTTTCATGAATCGATCGACATCTTCAGTTGCGTTGTTCAGAGCTTTCAATGCTTGAGCGGTATAGATTTGCTGAACACTTTGAGTGTTGCCTGCTAGATCCACAAGATCTTTTACTCGTTCTTGAACATCGGCCTCCATGTCAGCTAATTGTTTACCAGTCATTCGCAAAGTTAGAGGCGTCCCGCCGTCAATCATTCCGATATCATAGAGCACTTGTTCATCCAGGCCTTTGAATAAACCCATGACTCCGTCTTGTTTGGCAATTTGCTCGGAAATAGAAGCGACATCAACCACAAATCCTTTGGCAGCCAGGGTTGCCTCGGAAGCAAGTTTTAAAACTTCATGTTTCGGAACATTGGCTTCAAGAAGTTGTAAAACTTCTTTTAAAAAGAATTCAACGTTAGCACGGGTATTAGTGCTGACTCCTCGAGGAGCCATCGTTGCGACAAGTTGCGCGATGTGGAATTCCTTTTGGAAGGCCACGTCCGACTGCGCTCTTTGTATTTGAGCGGAGTCTGTAATATCTATATCTATCAGGTGAGAAGCAATTTTAAGTCGTAAAAGATTTATAGGACCCACATTGGCTGCCGATTCTCGTGCTATCGATGATATTTGGGATACTAGACCTTTATTTTTGACCATTCCTTCTACAAGATTACTTTTAACAGCGGCTGGAAGATTAAGCTTAAGACTATCCAAACTACGACCATTTATTTCAAGCGTTTTAGCTATTGCTTCAGGAGACATTACCTCTGAAACAGCGGCTGTCTCAGCTTTTCTAACGCCATTTAAAGTTGGGCGAAACGTCACCCCAGTGTTTGAAGTGGCCCCTGCCGCTAGCACGAAAGAAGGATAGGCAATTAGAATGCTTGTCATTCCAATAATAAATCGTTTTTGGGTGGTTCTATTTACAGTACTCATTGATAACTTCCTTTATTTTAATATTTAGTTTTTTAAATTCTTAAAAATTTTAAACTACTTCAGTTTTTTAGTCCGCGTACATCCAAGGATTCCTCCAACATAAGGAGATTTTTCCATTGAAGTTTAACGCCAGCCAGTTTCATCTTCACGAAGATCAGGCTTGGTATAATATTTGACGTGGACAATGCAGTTGTATTCTTTTCAAGAAGTGTTCCAAAAATGGCATCCTCACGCTCGTCCAAAATTTCGCTAAGTGCAAGGGTAGTCGTTCTGGCCAGCTTTTTGGGGTTATCAGTTTTTAAAGTCGCCAAACTGACTGTCAATTTAGTATTCAGTTTTGCGATTTCAGGCTCTGTTAGAATGGGTTTAAGTTTTTCAGGTGCCAATGTCTTGCTAAGTAAAGCCGATTGCAGCGCAAATACGTTTTGAGTAGTTAGTAAATCGATATTTAAACCGTAGATTCCTGCGAGCCTGGCTAAAATACTTAGATAGTATTCGTACTCTTTTTTAAGTGAAGGATAGGTTCCTCGGGGCACAACCGCTGATTGAACCGAATCCAAACTATTATTATTTAAAATTGGATTCAGGGTTGAATTCAGCATTTCGTTAAATTCTGCGTTTTTCGCAGTTAATTTTGTTAGTACCGGACTATCAACAGTCTTTGACCAAAAGCTATCAAATTCATCGAGTGCATTTTCGCCTTTAAATTCTGTTTTCAAATATTTTTGTGCTACCTCAAGTAGACCTGTCATTGTCGTTTTGTCGACGTCTTGATATTGTGTATTGTAAACGGAGGCTTCAGAACCGTCCGACTTTTTATTTTGCTCTCGCAACTGACAAAAATTAAATCCACCGTTATGCGTGATGTTTGCGCGAATCATTTTTGGAGGATGGAAATACACGCCAATGCCCCAAATTTCAGAAATTACAGAATCTTCGTTGCATACAAATCGAGTCAAAAGTTCCTCTGCTTTAGATCCTACAACAATGTCACCGGCTTTCATGGGGTATTTGGATTCATCCCGTTCAACAATATATTTAGCATCCGTGTTCATTTGCATAAGTTCAAATTCGCCGCGATCTAAAGGCCGCGCGCCTTTAAGGATTTCATTCATTTCAGTCAGGCCATGTGGCCCGACTCGTGGATTTGTGGCCATTTTCTGTAATCTCTTGATGCCTTTTACGAATTCTTGTTGTCTAGCTTCTGTGATCATCCGAGCACGTTTAATTTCTGGTAAACTAGAATTTTGCAGAATCCCGTCTATCTGGGCTTTCAAAGATGGTGATAGTTCACTGGACGGTGATATAGCCATCAAAGAAATATTAATCGCCTTTAAAAGAACCATCGCTTCGATTTGATCTTCACTAAGCCGAGTTTCCTTTTTTTTGAAGCTATCCAATTTTGCCTGGCTAAACTGAACAGCCGCCACTATTTTCTTTCCTATTTCTTGAATGGAATAACCAGCGTCCAGTCCATAATATGGCGTCGCCTGGAAAAGCTTATTGGCAGCAGGCGAAGGAGAAGCCAAACGCCTTATAAGTTCGCGATAAAATTGTTTTGATGAAAGATAGTCACCTTGCAAATTAGAGATGTACTGAAGCCAAGAATTAAATTTTTTCTTCACCGGCAGCAGCCAATGTTCACGCCATTTGGTGTTGGCGCGGGAATAGTCGTCTATTTCAGACAGAAGCGCGTTAATATATTCTGGGTTAGCGGGTTGAATAGGCGTCGATATCTTTTTTATATTCGTGGTATTGAGCATTTCGTCAATTTTCTTTTGGTGAGCCGCAATTTCAGAGCCGAATTTTTCTTTTTTATAGAAATCATCTATCGGCTGCGTCACAATAGGAAACAATTCTAAAAAAATATAAGCGCCCGCGACAAATGCTACAGGTCGCATCTGCATCGCGCTTTTTGCTTTAGACAAAGCAATCTCTAGACCCTTAAATTCAAAGGATTTAATTTTACCGACCAATTTTTGAGTTCCGTCCATTTTTAGCAAGTTACCGGCAAGGGCGCCCCCACGATTCATTAAAAATGACTGAATCGAAGCTGTCAAAACGGCTCCCGCAAAACTGGGGGCTTGATCCAAAATTTTTCCTTGAATGACCCAGTCTTGATAGGCAAGATCGCAAAAATCGATAAATTTTTCCGCGTTCCAATCACCGGCACAACGCTGAACGTTGGGATCTGTCAAAAAATCAAATGACAAATTGATTGCAAAAACACCAACGCCAAGAGCTAAAGGTCCCTTTAAATCTGCAAAAAAATTGTGGAGCATTGGTTTAGGAATGACCGCCATGGCTCTTTGATAAACAAGATTGGCACTGCCTATTTCACCTGCCGCGACTAAAGCGCCGTAGCCCTTATTAAAGTGTTTTTGCGCAATCTGTTCCATAAATTCTGTAAAAATTTTTTCATTTCTCATCCAGCCAAACTTCGTAACAAGGGCTTCATAGAGAGCGCTTGTACCCTTATTCGCAGCGTAGAACGCGTAGAAACTCAGCCAAGAAAACGGATTTTCTATTTGATGGTACCAGAATTCTTTTAAAGCATTTGGATTGCTCTCTGAGTCTGTCAAAAGCTTTCGAACGGCAACGGCTCCGGTTGCTGCCGTGAATAGCGTAAAATCACCCTGAATAGACAAGATCGTTTTGCCTGAACCAATTGCGACATCTTTTGAATAGTTTTTGAATCGATTTAGCAAAGCCTGAACTTTTTCACTCGAATTAAAATTTTTCGGGGACATGGTTTCAAGTTCGGACGGAGTTGAACGGTTGATCACCAGGGCTGACTGTTCACCAGTTTGCGAATTTTCAACAACGACAATAGGAACCGAAGCCAAAGTGAATTGGCCGATTAGACCACTCAAAGTGGTTAAAAAAAAGATCGATTTTACCAAATTTGCAAATAAGCAACCGTCGAAGCGTTTAAACATAGCTATAAAGGAAGGTTCAACATCTATGCCCAAGTTTAAGAGTTTTAATTTTTCGTTTTTTCCATGATCGCCCTAAAATATTGAATTTATAGCGTTTTTTGTGCTGTTTCTTTAGCTAACGATCGCTCGTTTACTTATTTGTAGCCGTGTTTTATTTTGTGGAAAAAAGTCACCTCGGGTGTTCTATTTTATGACACTTAAAATGACTTTTCCCATTCGTTCTGAATAAAAAGGATCAAAATTTTCAGATTTTTTTCGATTGTGTCTTCTAAAACTAAAGCAGTTGGGGCCTACCACTTTTCTGTTTCAAGTCGTTTAGCCAATAAAATTGCAATAACGGTTCCGGACGAAGCACCATAAACAATAAGATTTTCCTAATTTGACTTGAAGCGTTTGAGCTGCTGGGTGTTATGATATTTCACTTTGGCATTTTGATTTTGTCGGGTCATTATCCCGGCATGAATTACCTTGAAATTAGAGCTGCCGCTAAATCAAAACAAGATTTTTCGTTTTCTCAAAAATTAGATATTTTTACTCACCATTTTCCCACTAGCCCGTTGCTGCCAGGGGCACTGTCTGCTTTGTTACTTTCAGAATCGTGCGGTGGCATAGGTTGGTCTTTAAAGAAAATAATTGGACTGCGCTTTCGAAAACCGCTGACCCCCGAGTTGGCTGTTACAATTAGTTATCAAGTGACTCAGGAAACGACTGCGGAAAAGAAATGTTCTGCAAAACTTCAGAGTGGTGTCGATGCAATTGCTGATGGCGATTTTATTTTTGAGCAAAGCGAATTGAAAACTACACAAGGTTCACGCCCTAAACCTAAATCTGAATTTTGGAATGCGTCGCGAATTAGAGATTATTTGCCACATGGTGAGCCCATTGTTTTGATCGATCAATTTGTCGAGGCTCACTATCCAAAGGAAATTCAAGCCCACATGTCAGGCGAGGCAGAAGGTAATGTGGATCAAACAAAACTACTTGGAACTAAAGTTCACACGCGCTCGTTTCTAAACCAGGGCAATGTTTGGATAGACGGAACTATATTACCATCCTCGGTGCTGAGTGAATTGGCCGCTCAAGCAGGAGCTTTGACATTGGCGCCTTTTTTCACTGGAACAAAACCGCAAGTGTCCCTCTTAGGTTGTGATACTGAATATTTTGCTTTGGCTGAAGTTGGATCAACTATTGACACTTTTGTTGAATTGACACGAGTAAAGCGCCTTGGAAAATCAGCAAACATGATTATTTTCAAATGCGAATGCTTTGTCGGCGATACAAAAATTGCCCAGGTTAACCTAAATGCAATGGCGAATTTTTAGATTTAATCGACCTTTAAGCGAGTGCGAATTTTATTTTCCCACTCGCTTTAAATTATTAATTTTGAAAATCAACTGAAGAACAACTATTAAGAGAGTTTACCCAAAACGGCTGCACGATATAGGAACGTGTTGGGGTGATTAGACTTGCGCTGTTTTGCCAAACGCACAGTGCTGAGTTTTCTGTCATACCATCGTTTGCGATCCAAGCTTCCGGATAAAGACCTCCGTTTGAACCAAGAATAGGCACTATGGGGTCTGTAATACCAGAGGCGAGAGCATTGGAAGCTAAATAAGTGGTTGCTTCAAATTGATTGCTGCCCCAATTACACGTTTTAGGTGTGTTACAGCTGCTATTGTAGACGTCAGGAATCACAGCATAGGCTAGGTTGTCTCGTGTGTAGGTGGCAGGAACAGATCCATGATAGCCACACCAAGTGAAGTTTTTATTCTCAACAGTTTAGAAAAAATGGAAAAACTTGGTTTGCTGGTTCGAAATGATGGTAAATGGGAACTATTGAAAAAAAATTTGACGTCTCCGAATATTAAATCGGATTCTATCAAAAGATTTCATCTGCAGGCTCTGGAAAATGCGAGTGCAGCGTTGGCGACCCAAGATCTAGACCAGCGAGATTTTTCTGCTGTTGTACTGCCTTTTGATCCTTCACGAATCGAAGAAGCAAAAAAACGGATTCAAGAATTTCGCCGTTCTTTTTACAAAGAATTTTGTTCTGGTTCGGATAAAAAGGATGTTTATTCTTTTTCCATGCAATTCTTTTCAGCAACCATTTCTACAAAGGCCACCAAATGAAATTACAGATGAGTTTAGTTTTTATCGTCTTCAGCGTAAGACCCCGCGGCTTGCCGCGAGGGGGATATAAGCGGGGGTTGAAGGGGGCGCGAGCCCCATTCTCCACC
>JAYTTH010000112.1:0-8443 GCA_043745515.1 Pseudobdellovibrionaceae bacterium
CCCATTAGTCCCAGGAATGTACCCAGCGCAAGGCCGCTAAGAACTTCGCGCACTAAAACTCGCCACCAATCCCGAAGTCGCACTTCCCCCAAGGCCATCGCCCGAATAATTAATGTGGAAGCCTGCGAACCCGAATTACCGCCGCTTGAAATAATCAGTGGTATAAAAAGGGCCAAAACAACCGCTCGTTCAATTTCAGATTGGAAAAATCCCATTGCCGAGGCCGTAAACATTTCACCAAGAAAAAGAATTCCAAGCCAACCGGCGCGCTTTCGAATTAACTCTACCAGTGAAGTTTTTAAGTAGGGAGCATCCAGAGTTTCAACAGCGCCTAGTTTTTGAATATCCTCTGTCGCTTCTTCCTGTATTGCCGACGCAACGTCATCGAATGTAACGATACCTTGCATTTGACCATCGTCATTTATAACCGGTAATGCCATCAAGTTTTGTTGGGAAAAAATTCGTCCGATCTGTTCTTGATCCAGATTGACTGGAATTTTAATGACATCTTCTTTCATGATTTCGCGAACCAGTTTGCTTGGATTGGCTGCAAACAATTCTCGAAACGACACTACACCTAGCAAGATTTGGCTGTGATCCAGAACATAAGCATAATAAATAGTTTCGACTTGAGTTTTCGCCTGGATTCGCAAATAGCTGATAGCTTCATCGACCGTCATTTCGGGTCGCAAACGAGCGTAACGCGAACTCATCAAACCACCGGCGTTATCTTCGGCATAAGCTAACAAAGCAGTTACTTCGCGTCGTGTTTGAGGATCCAAAAGATTTAATATTTCATCGCGACTCGAAGGACCAATTTCCTGAATCACATCGGCTACGTCATCGGGAGCGAGTAATCGCACCCAAGATCTTTTTTCAAGAATAGCGATTTCAGCCACTATTTCTGCTTGATCATGAGTGTTCATACTGAGGAATAAATCTTCTGCTTCGGTTCGGGGAAGGTCACCAAATTTTTTACGGCGTTCGTTGAGTGTCAGTGCGGACCAGGACGTGGCTAAATTGATGACTTCGTTTTCAGGGCTCTCGTCTAAAGAATGTATATTGTCTTCGCTATTTTCGGTCGACTCTGGATTAATGATGTCTGGTTTTTGATTGTCTTCCATCGACTATTCTTTCGGCTACTTTGCTTGGCAATATGAGCTACTTTTCAATATTTATATAAAGTTTTTTTAACAGATGTAGCAAGATTTACAAACACTTAATTTAATATAAACTGGCTTCATCGAATTTCTTAAATTCGCGGATAATTTGGTCTGCTGGACCAACCTTTCGTATTTCACCTTTTTCTAGCCAAACTATCCTATCGCATTTTTCGAGGGTTGAAAGCCGATGGGCAATAACAAGCACTGTTCGATCACTAAAGAATTCTTCAGTGGCTCTAACCATAAGCTCTTCCGAATGCGGATCCACTGAACTTGTGGCTTCATCTAGAATTACCACAGGGGATTTTTGCAATAATGTTCTAGCTAAACATAATAATTGTTTTTCGCCCACGGATAGGTTTTTACCTCGCTCTTCGATTCGGGACTCCAAAATCAATGCATCGTGGGTCGAGGTTATGTAGCCGACTTGTACCAAAGTCTGAAGGATAATTTCCGGACAGATTTGATTCATCGGATCCAGATTTTCGCGTAAAGTTCCCTGAAGTAAGACGGGATCTTGAGAAATATAAGAAAAATTATTTCGATAGGTGGCTAACGGAATATCCTTGATGGGCTCCTTTTCGTTTATAAGAATTTGGCCTCTTTCGTAGGGATAAAGCAAAAACAAAGATTGAATCAGACTTGTTTTGCCAGATCCGGTACGCCCAATTATTCCAACTTTTTCACCAAACTGGATTTCCAATGAAATACCTTTTAAAACCCATGGCAATTCAGGAGAGTATCTAAACCAAAGATCTTTAAGGGCCAGTTGTCCTTGCTTAGTAGCGGTTAGTGGGGGTCTTATTCGCGTCAGCAAGTCAGGTGATCGAATTAACTCTGGTAATGTTTTAAGATACTCGGGATCCTGGCCGTACTCCAATTCATGGTGTAAATACTGACTTAAGCGTTCAATTCCAATGATGCCTTCTTCCAATTGAGCCAACCATTCGAAAAACATTTGTATTGTATTTCCAGAATAAACAATAAGACCAAACGAAGCGCCAATCGAGCCGGCTGATATTTTGTCGTCCTTAATTAAATAAAACGATAATACGCCGACCATTAACAGAAGCAAGCTGCTTAGATTATTCATTTTAAAAGAAAATTTCATTATTTCGATATTTGTTTTTAATCTTTGATTGTTATAAAAAGTATCTAACATTCGAAATCGATTTCGAAAGGAATCCGCTCGACCACTAATTTTTATTGTAGTAGCTCCTTGGGTGCTTTCTGTGAAATGAGAAATTGAAGGTGATCGACTGGCCGATTGAGCCCTTCGTTCTTTTCGTAGAGTGGGAATATTTTTTTTATAGATATAGTAATTGAGCAAAATAATAATTGTGAGCGGCACTACGAAATACAAACTTGAAATAACTATCAAAACTAAGATACAAGTCAGATCAAAAATAATCGAAATAAACTCGGCCAAAGGCCCACCAAAAAGTCTAAAAACTGTTCCGTAGTCTGATGAAAATCGGGTAATAATGCGTCCAGCAGGATTTTCATCGAAGAAGCGAATCGGAAATCGAGACGCCCGAAAAGTAACTCGATCATATATTGACGAAACAGCATGGGCAGAATAGCGAGAAAAAAATATTCGAAAAACAACTGTAAAAACAAAACCAATCGCACACATGGCAGATAAAAGTTTCAAATAATCAGAGTGGGACCAGCCAACAAACAAAGTTGATTTTCGACACTGTAAAGGGTCTTTGCACAAAGAATCCACCCAATAGCCGATAATGTTAGCCTGTCCTAAAATAAATACACGGCCGATAAAGCCTAAAAATAAATAGGAAAAAATAGGAATGAAAAAAGGCCGGTAGGCTTCCTTTAAAGTGTCAAATACAGATTTCGAAAATGATTTGCCGCTGTCGACCTTTTCTTCGAATTTCATAAGGACGTACCTTTGAAATCAGGTTGTGTGGTTTCAGCAAGTTGATTGCAAAATAATCTAAAATCAGAGTCCGTCGAAAGTAACTCGGCGTAGGTACCAGACGATTTTATTTTCCCATTTTTCATAAAACAAATTACATCGGCGCCAACCAAAAGATTCAATCGATGTGTCGTCATAATGATTGTCTTATTTTTCCAGGTTTCACTTACCAGGTGATCAAAAATTAAATGCTCAGTTTCAGAATCTAAGGCGCTAAAAGAGTCGTCCATTACAACTATATCTCGATTGTCAAATACGGCTCGAGCAATATTGATTCTTTGTTTCTGACCCCCGGATAGATTTACGCCCCGTTCACCAAATTCAGTGTCAAGACCGGTATTAAGCAGTTCTAAGTCTTTTTCAAATTGCGCTTGCTTAATGGACTCTTTGATTTTCAAATCATGGGATTTCGTCGAGTCGTATTCCAATAGGACATTGTCACGCAAGGTTGTGGAAACAATCAAACCCTCTTGTGGAACATAGCTAAACACGGATCGAAAGCGTGGTGAAACGCCAGATAAATACCGATGATTAATTTGGTATCTTTGCCACTCACAGTTTGTTTCGCCTAAAAGTGAAAGTAGCAACATACTTTTTCCGCTACCGATCTCACCGACAATCATAACATGATGACCATGTTGAACGCTAAATTTATCGATAGCTAAAATATTTTGGTTTTGAATAGTGAGACTAAGCTTTTCGATTTCTAAGATATTATCAGTAGGCATGTCGATCAATTCGGCTTCGCGAACATCGAATTTGTTTTTTACCGACAGAAACGTTTCCAGCCGGGCAATACTTGTAGCCGCATCAAAGGCAAACGTAAAAAACCAAGGCATTTGACGAAACGGGCGGGTTAAAAAAACGCCTAAAATCCAAAGCAACGCAAAAATTTCGCCGGGTGTGAGGTCTCTTTTGTAGTATACGACAAGTAATCCTAGGGTGGCAATATTTATGATAAATGTAAACGAAGATGAAATTGAATTCATCAATTGACCATTGGTCACCATTTTAATTCGATTTTGAGTTTCGACTTCGCGTTTGTATATAATTCGTTGCTCGATTATTTCGACCCAGCCCAAAATTCGCAAGGTTCGAATATTTTGGACCCATTCGTTAACAAAACCAAGTCGCTCGGCTGCTAGCATTTTAAATAAATAGAAATATTTAGACTGCCGAAAGGCCAAATAAGTATTCAGAAGGGTAACACTGGCCACAAGTAGCAACGTGTAGGCAACTGGAGTGTCAAAAAAATTTACCAGTACAAAGGGAGTAATCAAAAGGGGAAAAAATGTGGAAGAGCCCGAAGTTAACGATTGATCTAAATAAACGGTTGCACCGGCCACATCTGTTGCATAGAGCGAAACAATTTCGCCAAGTGGACGTTGAGTCATAGAATCGAGTTTCAATGACAAAACTTTATCATAAATTTTAAGTCCAATTTGCTTTTGCATAAACAAGGACTCTTTAACTCCAATATAATTGGTAAGTTGATTCAAAAGCTGACTCAACATCAAAAATCCAACTGCCAAAAATAAATAGTACAGTGGGCTTGAAAATGTTAAAAATGCGGGCAAATAAGTACGAGCGTAAATGAGTTGATCGATGAATCCTTTTTGAAAATAAGGAGACAAAATTCCAAGCATAGCGGCAAGGCACGAGGTTCCCAAAATTAATAATCGGTATCTTAGTCGATTTAGCAAAACAAATCGAGTCAGCGAACTATAGTCCTTCATATCGCCTCAACCAGCCTGTAAAGGTATAACGAGGGACAAGTGAAGCCAATACTTCGTGATAAAAAAGATCACTTCGAAAAATGACAAACGTGCCAGATTTAGGCGCGATCGTCAGTATAGATCGTTGCGGTTGTTTGGGATCATATATGACCAATTCGCCGCCGTCTTCAGATTTCCAGTCTGGATTGAGATAAAATATGAAAGTAAAAAATCGTGAATTCTGTCCGGGGCCATTATCAATATGTTTAGCGTAATACGCCCCTTTTGAATAAATTGAAAAATGAGATTCAATTGTTTCTAGCGGCACACGAAAATAGTTTTTTAGTTCATCTGACAGTTGTTTAAGCCATTGTCCAATCGGGGTCATGGCGCCGGAAAACTCGTCTATCCAGAATATAGAATCGGCTCGGATGGACTTGTCTTTCATTTTGCTTTCGTCACGGCCAATAGAAGCCTGATGAAAACGATCCTCTATTGATTGGTTTTCAGCATACTGCTGCCAAGCATTCGTGATGGTTGGATCTAGAAAGCCAGGGTTAAAGTACAATCCCGATTCATCTAACGCAGATAGAATTTCCTGTAGTTGACCACTCGAGTGGAGTGTTTGGAAATCTGGCCAACTTAGATCCGGAAGCATTATAATTTTCTTTCATTTAGAGGGTTGTTCAGGGCATAATACCAATAAAAATGGATAGAAGAAAGTTTTTAAAAAAAAGCATAGATTCGGCAAAAGTAGTCTCTCTATTGAGTCTGACCGGTTGCGCCGCGCTTGATCGTTATTTTGAAATTGAAAAAGCAGATTACTCGAAAGAAGTTTTAATCTTTGGTGGGGGCGTTTCGGGCCTATCCACGGCCTATTTTTTGAAAAAAAATGAAATTCCGTATCGAATTTTTGAAGGATCTGGGCGAATCGGCGGTCGCGTTTTATCACAACGATTTCCGCAGCCATTGGGTTCAATCGAAATGGGTGCACACCATGTTGATTCTTTGGATCAAGATGTTAGCGAGCTGATAAAAGAAATGAATTTAGAATTGGAAGAATCTTCGCTGCACAAAAACGCCTTTTTCTTTTGTTTGAATAAAGACATAGTTCCTTTTAAAACTCTGGTTTCCAGTCATCCGGCCGTTCTGAAAGCATGGAACAAGGAATTGGCTCGCGTTCGGAAACTGACCGATCAGCTGCCAATTGAACCCCGTGAGGATCGTTTAATAGCCGACCTCGAAGCGTATGATAAAATCGCCTTTTCAGATATTTTAAATGATTCAAAGTTGGACTTTAAGGGTCGATTTATCTTTAAAAATTGGGCAGAATCGCAATTTCAAAAAAAAGTGACTGAAATTTCTTTTTTAGAATGGCTCTATTTTTTAGAACGCTTTACTCTAAGCGGAAAAAAAATGTATCTCCCCGGAGGAATGAGTCAGTTCGTTGATATTCTTGGACAGCGGGTAAGCGGAGTCATCCCAAATTACAATTTGCAAGTGAACACCCGCTTGATTGAAATTAATCGATCAAAAGATAAGTGGCTTTGTACAATTCAAACTAAAGAGGGGCTAAAGAAATTAACCTCTCCGTTCGTGGTTTTGGCTTTGCCGTTTAATCAATTAAAAAAAATCAAAGGAATTGAAAATATTTTTACAAATAAAGAATTTAAAGACGCGCTTTCGCAAGCTCAATTTAAAAATCATTTTAGAGTGGTTTTCAAATCTAAAGAGAAATCAACTCGAGACAATGGCACGTACTATTTCTTTGAACCAAATAAACTGCAGGTAATTAAGGATGAAATGTTGTATTCGATCGATACGGATCAGATGATCGAAGTGTCCGGTCTGGTTGCGATAAAAAACCAAGTGGCTCAGGTGTTTGGAATTCGGGACCTCGAAGAAGTAAATGTCTATTCTTGGTCACAGATTCCGCAGGTAGGCGGAAGCGAACTCAAACTAGGGACCAATACACTTATTCCAGTAAAGGCTGCCTATTTTGAGAATTGGCAGCGCATGAGTTTGCAACTGGTCGGTGATTATTTAATTTCACCTGACCACGCAAATTTAAATGACTGCGTTCGCAGTGGTTTACGCGCGGCTAAAAACTTGACGGCTTTGGTTCAAGAAAAAGAACAAATTTAAAAACCGATATGGCTATTTAGTGGTCGTTTTGTGCTGAAGAAGCTCGCTTTTTAAAAGAGAGACTTCATTTTCAAGTATCTTGATTTTATAATCGGCTTGGTCCAATCGAATTTTGGTATTTATCCAGTCTCGCTCGCCGCCGCGGGTTTCTTTTTTAGGAGCTGTATCTGGCATAACCGCAGATTGCAGGCTTTTTAAATCATCCATCATTTTTTGCTGTTTAACAATTAATTGATCGGAATTCGCAGGGTCATTAAGCGCAGTTGATGAATTCATTGTGGTCATAGTAGTCATTAATGTTTTCATTTTATCTATTATAGGTCTTGGGTCCGTAAGTGTCGGAGGAAATTTTCGTTGAAAAAAACTTAAGGTAAGAACCAAGATTAAAAAATAAACGAGTACTGAATTTAAAACCGATAAAAAAACTGATTTAATGAATTTCATGCCATTTTCCTGTTTATTCACAGACCAAGTCGACAATAGAGCTTTTTAAGTTTACAAAAGTATAAACTAAATACAATAAAATCGAAAATAATTTGACCTCTTTAGGTTAGACTATAGAACGCTATTGAACAAAGGAATATATGGGCTTTAAGATAAATATCGAAGACAAAGAAATCGGATCAAACAGCGTCTTGAAAGAAAACACCGAAATGAATATCAAAAAAGAAATTTTAAGCCATGTCCTGCCGTCACCCCAACTTGAAACTGAATTCAGTGCAGAAGAAAAAGTAGAAAAGATTAAATTTCACTTTAGCGAAATAATGAAAACATTAGGTTTGGATTTGATGGACGATAGCCTAAAAGACACGCCTAGGCGAGTTGCAAAAATGTATGTGAATGAGATTTTTAGGGGGCTTAATTCTGCCAATTTTCCCAAAATAACTACGATCGAAAATAAAATGCACTATGATCAGATGATCACGATAAAACATATAGATGTTATCTCGTATTGTGAACATCACTTTCAGACGATTCAGGGCCATGCAACTGTAGCCTATATTCCTCAAGAAAAAGTTATTGGTTTGTCCAAAATAAATCGAATTGTTGATTTTTTCTCGCGACGTCCGCAGGTTCAGGAACGGTTGACCAAGCAAATTGCGGATTGCTTGGAATACGTCCTTGAAACGCCCCATGTGGCTGTGTTTTTGAGTGCGAAACATTTTTGTGTGATTGCCCGAGGAATAGAAGATGCTAATTCAGAAACGATTACTACCGATTTGCGTGGTGATTTTAAAACTCGTTCAGAGACTCGAAAAGAATTTTTGCACAGTTGCAATAGCCCAAAATAAAAAGGCTACGCTGAAAATAAAAAGAGCTACGCCTAAAACAAAAAGAGCTACACACTGTGTAGCTCTTTAAAGAAATGCTAAAGCATTATAGAGAAACTAATTACTTAGTTTCTTCTTTTTTAGCTTTCTTGCCTTTTTTAGCTTTCTTGCCTTCTTTGTGTTCAGCTTTGTGCTCTTTGTGTTCAGCTTTGT